>URVF01000101.1 GCA_900551185.1 uncultured Collinsella sp.
CTACACGCGTAAGATCGTCGGCAGCGTCAGATGTGTATAAGAGACAGTCATTATGGTGCCCGGTCTGTATCTCTATCGCTCTATGTATTACATGTGCACCTTCGACACGGTCAACATGCTCGGCTGGTTTGTGCGCGCAGTGCTCATCGTAGCGTTTCTGCCCGTTGGACTGGGTGTGGCGCGTACGCTCACCGACCCTCGCTGGCGTCACACCAGCTAATTGGTGCAAGGGGGACAGGTCACTTTGCACCAAATGAGTTGCGGTGAAATAGAGACTGAATTGCTGCTTAAAGGGTCAAAACAGTCCGAATTCCACTGCAACTTATGGTGACGGGGGATTATTGATGCCCTGCATCTTCATAAACTCAACGCTTACGAAGCACGTGCTTTTCGTGCTAGGCTGGTTTCACCACATAAGTAGTCGCAGACGCACGTACCACGGGCGGGCGAGATGAAGTCCCAACAGCTCCATCTTGCCCGCCCGTTTTTGTTGCGTGGCGCCGCGGTACAACACAGAGAGGAATCTGCCCTTTATGCCTATCAACAAACGAGAGAGCCTGCTGTTCACCTTTATCATGTGCTTTTGCATGGTGCTCTGGATGAGCATCTACAACGTTGCCCTGCAGCACGGGGCCATCAACGGCGAGGTCGTTGCCACTGCGTGGCTCGGCTTCCCCGTTGCCTACATTTTTGCCATGTGCTGCGACTGGTTCGTCGCCAGCCCGCTCGCCAAGGGTTTCGCCTTTAAGTACTTGGTCACGCCGGGCAAGAGCTCGCCGCTTGCCATGACGCTCGCCGTCAGCTCCTGCATGGTCGTTCCCATGGTTATCATCATGTCGCTGTACGGTGCCTGCGAGGGTCTGACGCACATGCCCGGCGGCATCCTTGCGAACCTGTATTCCGTGCCCGCGATCTGGATGATCAACATCCCGCATAATTTTGTGATGGCGCTGCCGTGGAACCTTTTGGTAGCCGGTCCGATTTCCCGCTTCGTCTTCCGTCGCGCCTTCCCTGTGGGGACGGTTTTCGAGGAGGAGCATGCCGAGCTCTTGGAGCAGGCTATGGCTCCTGAGTGCGAGTAGCTCGCTTAGGGATCTGCTGAGCGCGGGCGACTTGCTTGGTTGGAGCCCTAAGCGTGGATAGCTCTCTCGGCGACATCGCGGGCGTGAGCGGTGCACATGACCGGAGGGCCCGTGCTGCTCCGTTGCCCGACGTGCTAGCGCGCAGAACAATCTGTTGGTGCATTCGGCGGCTGCTGAAGCGTTTCGGCAGCCGCTTTTTATACGGAGTTTAAATACAACAGTCTGTTGTATTACGTAGAGTGGTATATCTCTAGCGGGAAAAATGCGAGAGACGGAGCATTATGGCGTTGCTAGTAGGACTGGACGTAGGGTCGACGACGACCAAAGTTTACGCGATGCACGAGGATATGACCGAGGCGTGGTGGGGATATCGCCGCCACGGGGCGTGTCAGACAGCGAGCGTGCGCGCCATGCTCGGCGAGCTCGCCGAGCGCTTTCCCCATGAGTCACTGCGCGTTGCGGTGACCGGCTCGGGTGCGCGCGATATCGCGACCGCGCTGGGCGCCTCGTACGTTCAGGAGGTGGTCGCCAACGCGCTCGCGATCAGCAGGTTCTATCCGCAGACGCGCTGCGCCATCGAGCTGGGCGGCCAAGACGCCAAGATGATCTTCTTCCGCACCAACGATAAGGGAGACATCGAGGTTGCCGACATGCGCATGAACGGCTCGTGCGCAGGCGGTACCGGTGCATTTATCGACGAGATGGCAAAGCTCATGGGGGTCGGCACCGAATCGGGCGAGTTCGAGCAGCTCGCAAGCCGGGGAACGACCGTCCACGAGGTCTCGGGCCGCTGCGGCGTGTACGCAAAGACCGATATCCAGCCGCTGCTCAACGAGGGCATTCCTACCACCGACCTGGCGCTTTCGGCGCTTCACGCGGTCGCCCGCCAAACGATCGGCGGTCTGGCCCAGGGTATCGACATCGAGCCGCCGGTAATCTTCGAGGGCGGTACGCTCGCCTACAACCCCACGCTGGTCCGCGTGTTCCGGGAGCAACTGAATCTATCGGACGATCAGGTTATCGTCCCGCGCGATCCGCAGATCATGGTCGCGCGCGGTGCCGCCCTGTCGCTGACCGACATGTTCGCATCGTCCCAACCGATCGACCTTCCCGACGCTTTTGTCCGGCTGGATAAGCTCGAGACGGTCGCGCCCGCAAGCGGGGAGGGACGTCTTGCCCAGCCCTTTTTTGCCACACCTGCCGAGCAGGCGGATTTTACGGCACGCCATGGCAAAGAGACGCCGGCAAAGGGTCCGGATGCGTATGCGCCCGGAGAGACGGTGCGTGTGGCGCTCGGTATCGATTCGGGGAGCACGACGACCAAGTTCGCCCTGGTCGATGAGGCGGGTGAGCTTGTCGATTCGTTCTACGCGTCTAATAACGGCAGACCGCTCGACGTCGCCCAACAGGGTCTTGTCAGCTTGAAGAACCGCTGGGAGACAGCGGGAGTCACGCTTGCGATCGATGCCGTGGGCACCACGGGATACGGCGAGGAGCTTTTCGCGCGCGCGTTCCACGCCGACTACCATACGGTCGAGACGGTCGCGCACGCCCGCGCCGCGTGCGCATGCGTTCCCGATGCGACCTTCGTGCTCGACATCGGCGGACAGGATATGAAGGCCATCTGGCTCAACCACGGCGTGCTGACCGATATCGTCGTCAACGAGGCGTGCTCTGCGGGCTGCGGCTCGTTCCTCGAGGGTTTTGCCAAAAACCTCGGAATAGCCGTTGAGGATATCGCGACCGAGGCATTTTCGTCCAAAGCCCCCGCCGTTCTCGGCAGCCGCTGCACGGTGTTCATGAACAGCAGCGTCGTTTCCGAGCAGCGGCGCGGTAAGGGTCCGGGCGACATCATGGCCGGTCTCTGCCGTTCGATTATCGAGAACGTGTTCACCAAGGTCATTCGCGTTTCAAATCTCAACCGTCTGGGCGACAAAGTCGTCGTCCAGGGCGGCACGTTCCGAAACGACGCGGTGCTGCGCGCATTCGAGCAGTATCTGGGCAAACCCGTCACGCGTGCGCCCCACCCGGGGCTGATGGGCGCTATCGGTATCGCCCTGCTCGCGCGCGAGGAATGCCGCAAGGGCGACGCCGGCACGTCGTTTATCGGGCTCGATGCCGTGGAGCGCTTCGAGCATCGCGAGTTCGGCGGCGTTACCTGCCGTCGGTGCAACAACCGCTGCCAGCGCGCGGTCGTGGCATTTGGCGACGGCTCGCTTTACGTCACGGGCAATCGCTGCCCGCGCGGCGGCGCCATCTCATGGGATGAGCTCGTGCGCGAGGTTCCCGCGGCGGAGGAGCTGCGTCCGCAGGGTGCTTGCGAGGCACAGGCACCCGGCACGGGGCGCGACCGGACCGCGGCTGCCCCCAATCTCTTTGTCGACCGCGAGAAGCTGCTGTTCGAGTCGTACCCCACGGTTCCCGTCTGCGGGGGGAGCGATGTCACGATCGGCATTCCCCGTGTGCTCGAGTTCTGGGACACCATGCCGTTCTGGTCGACGTTCTTCAGCACGCTCGGCTTTAAGGTGCGCGTCTCGGGACGCAGCACCAAGGCGATGTACGAGCGCGGTCTGGCGCACGTCACATCCGACACCGTGTGCTTCCCGGCCAAGCTCGTCCACGGGCACATCCGCAATCTCGTCGACGCCGGCGTCGACCGCATCTTCATGCCCATCATCACGACGGTGCCCACCGAAAACACCGCCTCTACCAGCGAGTGGATGTGCGCCGTCGTAAAGGGATACCCCTACGTGATGCGCAATTCCGATAACCCGGAGGAGCGTTTCGGCGTTCCGTTCGATACGCCGCTTTTCCACTGGTACGACGAGGGCGACCGAAACCGCCAGCTCAAGGCGTGGTGCAAGGAGACCTTCGATATCGATGCCGACCTGGTTGCCAAGGCGACCGAGCAGGCGGACCGCGCGCAGCAGACGTTTGAGAACCAGCTGCAGCTGCGCGGCAGGCAGGTGCTCGAGAACGTGCGCGAGGACGGCGGCTACGCGGTGGTGATCGCTTCGCGCCCGTACCACAACGACCCGCTGGTCAACCACGGGCTGCCCAAGCTCTTCTCTGAGCGCGGCATCCCCGTGCTGACGCCCGATGCGGTGCCGGGGGTCTGCAACGTCGATCTTTCCAACAGCCGCATCGACATCGTGAACAACTACCATGCGCGCATGCTGTCGTGCGCGGTCATCGTCGCATCGACGCCCGAGCTCGAGCTCGTGCAGATGGGCAGCTTCGGCTGCGGCCACGATGCGTATCTCACCGACGAGATCGCGCGCATGATGGGCGAGATGGGCTCCAAGGTTCCGATGATGATCAAGCTCGATGAGAGCGACGTCGCCGGTCCCATGGGCATTCGCGTGCGTTCGTTTATCGAGTCGGTCAACCGTCGTCGCGCGGAGGAGCGTGCCGAGGGCGCCCGGGTGCACGCGGTCCATCCGCTCGACGACCCGTATAAGGTCAAGTACACCAAGCGCGACCGGCACGACAAGATCGCGCTGGTCCCCAACACCTCCCATGCGTTCTGCAGGCTCATGACCGCGGCGATGCGCAATCAGGGCGTGCGCGCCGAGGCCCTTGATATCGGGCGCGAGGATGCCATCCGCCTGGGCAAACGCTATGTGCACAACGACATCTGCTTCCCCGCGCAAATCGTGATCGGCGAGGCGCTCGCGGCACTCGAGAGCGGTAAGTACGACCCGCACGACGTCGCCGTGGTGACTGGCAAGTATATCGGCGACTGCCGCCTGACGCACTACATGCCCCTGCTGCGCCGCGCGCTCGACGACGCGGGATACGACTATGTCCCGGTGCTCACCAACGACGACGTCGATGCCCACAATGCGCATCCGGGCTTCAAGCTCGGCCTTGGCCCGAGCATCCAGATCGCCTACGGTCTTCCCATGATCGATGCCCTCGAGGCCATGCTTAGGCGCATCCGTCCCTACGAGCTCGAGAAGGGCGCGGCGGACGCTGCGTTCGACCGCGCGCTCGATGAGGTTATCGAGGGCATGGAGCGCTCCGGGCTGAGAGGCCAGGCGACGGGCTTCAAACGCGCGCTTGCGATCATGGACGCCGTTCCGTACGACCGCTCGAACCCGCATCCGACTGTTCTCATCGTGGGCGAGTACCTGCTCAATTTCCATCTCGGCGCCAACCACGAGATCGAGCGCTACCTCGAGGACAACGGGCTCGAGGTCATCGAGGCGCGCATGACCGACGTGATCCGCAAGACCTATTTCTACAAGCATGCGCAGTCGCGCGAGTTCCACGTCGACCTGTCGCTGCCCGAAAAGGCCTGGTACGCCACGGCAGACAACCTGTTCGAGCTCGCGCACGACCGTTGCGACCGCCTGGGCGCGGCGAGCCCGCTCTACGAGCCGCCGACGCGCATGCCCGAGCTCGTGCGCGCGAGCGATAAGATCCTGCACCATACGTTCGATGCGGGCGAGGGCGTGCTGATTCCGGCGGAGATCCTCGAGCACGCCAAGCGCGGCTGCCGCAACTTCGTTATCCTGCAGCCGTTCGGGTGTCTGCCCAACCATGTCGTGGGGCGCGGGCTCATCCATGCGCTCAAGGAGCAGTATCCCACGGCGCAGTTCCTGCCGCTCGACTACGATCCCGACGTGAGCTTCGCCAACGTGGAGAACCGTCTTCAGATGCTCATCATGAACGCCAAGGCGCAGGGGTGCGGTGAGGCGCATGGCGAGACCGCGTAAGGACGCCGATGCGCCCGATGCACGCACCCGTATCTGTCTCTTATACACATCTGACGCTGCCGACGATCTTAC
>URVF01000102.1 GCA_900551185.1 uncultured Collinsella sp.
CGCGTAAGATCGTCGGCAGCGTCAGATGTGTATAAGAGACAGGTCGAGCCGACCGCCGCTGCCGCCGACAGCAAGCCTGTCGCCGATCAGCCCGAGCCCGCCGCCGACGCATCCGCTAAGAAGGATGTCGACGGTCTGAAGGTCCTCGTCCTGTGCGCCGGCGCCGGCACCTCTGCCATGCTTGCCAACGCCATCAAGGAAGGTGCTGCGCAGACCGGAGAGAACATCGCTTCCTCCGCAGGCGCCTATGGCCAGCACACTGCCATCATGGATCAGTACGACGTTATCGTGCTTGCCCCGCAGGTTCGTAGCTACTACAACGACATGAAGGCCGACACCGATCGCCTGGGCATTAAGCTGCTCGCTCCCCGCGGTAAGGAATATATCGACCTTACCCGCGATCCCGCCGGCGCCATCAAGTGGCTCCGCGAGAACCTCGACTAGTTCCTCCCTCTGTTGGTGCCCGGATTCCCGGTTCGGGCACCTCTCCCTATTCGAATCCCACAGAAAGGATGACTCATGACCAACCCCATGCAGTTCCCCGACGGCTTTGTGTTTGGCGGCGCCACCGCTGCTTACCAGGTTGAGGGCGAGACCCGTACGCACGGCAAGGGCAAAGTGCCCTGGGACGATTTCCTGGCAGCCCAGGGTCGCTTCTCTCCCGATCCCGCAAGCGACTTCTACAACAAGTACCCGGTCGATATCGACCTGTGCCGGCGCTTCGGCATCAACGGTATCCGCGTCTCCATCGCTTGGAGCCGCATCTTCCCCAGTGGCACCGGCGAGATTAACCCCGAGGGCGTTGCCTTCTATCACGAGCTCTTTGCCACCTGCAATAAAGCCGGCGTTATCCCCTATGTCACGCTCGATCACTTCGATACGCCCGAGGCCTTTTACCAGAACGGCGGCGAGGGTTTCCTGACGCGCACGACGATCGACGCCTTTGTCGAGTACGCCAAGTTCTGCTTTGCCGAGTTCACCGAGGTCAAGCACTGGTTTACCTTTAACGAGATTCCCGCGACCGCCGAGGGCAGCTTTATCGTCGGCAACTGGCCGCACGGCGAGAAGTATCGCCTGGACAAGGCCTTCCAGCTCATGCACAACATGATGGTGGCCCACGCCAAGGCTGTCGTCGCCTTCCATGAGGGCGGCTTTGAGGGCGAGATCGGCATTGTCCAGAACCTGGAGCCCAAGTATCCCCTCGACCCCAACAACGCTGCCGACTGCGAGGCAGCTCGCATGGCCGACGTCATCAACAACCGCTGGGTACTCGACGCCACCTTCCGTGGCCACTATGCAGCCGACACCATGGAGGCTGCGACCAAGCTGGCCCATATCGCCGGCGGCGAGCTCGACGTCCGCGACGAGGACATCGACGCGCTGACCGCCGCGCTCCCCTACAACGATTGCTTGGGCGTCAACACCTACAAGTGCCAGTTCCTGCGTGCCGCCGAGGGCGAAAACGACATCAACCACAATGGCACCGGCGACAAGGGCTCCTCGCGCTGGTTCCTCAAGGGCGTGGGCGAGTCATGCGTGCGCGAAGGCGTACCCACCACCGATTGGGACTGGATCATCTATCCCGAGGGCCTGTACGATCTGCTGCTTCGCATTAAGAACGATTACCCCAACTACAAGAAGATCTACATCACCGAGAACGGCATGGGCTATAAGGACGACTTCGAGGACGGCTTTATCGACGACGCCCCTCGCATCGACTACATGCGTCAGCATCTCGCGTGGATCCTCAAGGCAATCGACGGCGGCGTAAACGTCGACGGTTACTTTGTGTGGTCGCTGCAGGACCAGTTCTCCTGGACCAACGGCTATAACAAGCGCTATGGCCTGTTCTACATCGACTTTGAGACCCAGAAGCGCTATCCCAAGGCGAGCGCGTACTGGTACAAGAACGTCTCGGAGACCGGCCTGCTCATGGCCTAACTTCAGCCGCGTATCCCCTGTCGGCCGCATGCGAATCCCCCACGGGTTCGCATGCGGCCTTTTTGTTTTTTATCCGAGCCGCGCCGCACGTTTGTCTCGATCTGTAACATCTAGCCGAGTATTTCGGCCCTAGCTGTTACAGATTTAGACGAACGGGTGGCCCGGGCCGAACAATCTCGATCTGTAACATGTAGACAACTTTTGAGCGTCTAGATGTTACAGATCGAGACAAACGCCACAGGTCAATCCCTTTAATCTCAATCTGTAACATCTAGCCGAGTTTTTCGATCCCAACTGTTACAGATTGAGACGATTCGACGGTATCGTCCGCATGGACACACCGTGGTACAATTATGTCCCAACACAAAGGAGGTACCCATGTCAGCTTGTGTGCCCGTCCGAGATATGAAGGACACTGCTGCATTCACTACGCTTGTTGAGTCTGAGCGCGACGTCACCGTAACTAAGAACGGCTACGAGGCCATGCACTGCATCAGCAGCGACCAGTATCGCCTCATGCAAGAAGAAATCGCCAAGGCAAAATTGCTGTCTCGTATGATGTTGGCAGAAGACGAAATATCGCAAGGCGACTACAGCGATTACGAATCCTTCGCGGCTTCGATACGAGACAAATATGACCTATAACGTCGTAATCCTCAAAAGCGCGCGATATGAGTTCGAGAGTATCGTCGGATACCTTGCTCAAATCCTTAAGAATCCGCGTGCAGCAGGCAATTTTGTCGCTGAGTTTGAATATCAGCTTGATCTGCTTCGCGAGCAGCCGCTCCTACGTCCCCTCTCGCACATGCAAGAGCTGGCGGCACGTAATTACCGATCGTTTCCCGTCAACAACTACGTGTGCCTTTACAAGTTTGAACACGAAACAATCTATATCGCCCACATCTTTCATCAGTCACAGGACTACGCCCGCCTGGTCTAGCCCACAAGCTGAATACTTGGCCCGAGCGCATTTGCGCGTCAAATCGCGTCACGTTGACACGTAAAATGACGCGCAAAATTGCGTTTTTACATTTACGTGTCATTTTGCGCGTCATTGTGAAGCGGTACCCCCGCGCCGGCAGGGGGCAGAAGTATCACCTGCAGCGTTAGCTAGCAGATGACCCGCTTGTGTTCCTCGATGGCGACACGGTCCTCGGCGGAGATGCTCGGCTCACATACCACGGCGTCCAGGCTGTCCAGGCGGCAGAAAGTGTAGAAGTCGCGCCTGCCGATCTTGCTGGAGTCGGCGATGAGGTAGCGCGTATCGGCCTTGCTAAAGGCGAGCTGCTGGATGCGGCCCTCTTCCATGTTGGACGTGGACACGTCGCCGTCCAGAATGCCGTTGGCGCCGACAAACGCCGTGTCAATCCCTAGTGCGCGCAGGGTATCCTCGGCCGTGGGCCCCACAAAGGCGGCGGTGCGGCGGCGGTACATGCCGCCCACCAGGCACAGCTCGCAATCCTCGCGCGCCTCGAGCAGGCTAAAGGCCGAAAGCGAATTGGTCACATAGATGGAAGGCAGTTTGTCGGTGACTCGGAGAGCGCCAATGCGATCTCACGACGGTTGCGCTCATTGTCTCAATTAGATACTCAACGAAATACGGCCCCGCAGCTCAATAAGCTGCGGGGCCGTACTATACACCGACGAATCAACGACGGAGTGCATCCACTATTTGGCCAGCTCCTGAACGATCCAGTCAATTGCACCTTCGGGATCGTTGGTAAGGTCGATATACTCCTTGCCCCTTGTGGTGAGCAGTTTAATTCCAAGGCGATCGGTATCGGCCTTCATGGCGTCATAGTACATGCGTGCCTGGGGCGCCAGAACAATCACGTTGTACTGATCCATCGTCTCATAGTGGCTTCCGTACGCACCGGACTGAGAAACCAGATCGATACCCTTAGCAGCGGCACCTTCGCGAAGAGCATTTGCCAAGAGAGTCGAAGTGCCGGCACCCTGGCAAAGCACAAGCACGCGGATCTGCTCCGCCTTGTCCTTTACCGCCTCGAGAGCTTTTGCGACATTTTCCTGTGCGGCAATAGCATCTGCATCCGAGTTTCCTGCAGTCTCCTTTGCAGACTCTTCCAAACAAAGCTGATGGTCATACGCCTTGCAGAACGGATAGTAAATCACAAAGTCAACGACCAACAGCACTGCCATCAATACGAGAGAACGCAGATCGAGACCCGTGGTGAGGAACGCACCAATTGGGCCGGGAAGCGCCCACGGCATGGTATACATGGGGGCGTTCATTCCAATGACGTCAATGAAGAACTTACCGATTATGGCGTTGACCATAGGAGCCACTAGGAAGGGCACGAACATATAGGGATTGAGAACAATCGGCATACCGAAGATAACGGGCTCGTTAACTCCAAAAATCACCGGGATAATCGATGCCTTGCCCATGGCTTTAAGCTGCTTGGAGCGCATAAACATGATCAGGATAATAGGAACGATGAACGTGCAGCCAGAACCGCCCAGACCGCCGATGAAGCTTGTAAAGTCCTGCGTGAGAGCAATTGACGGGTGTCCACCTGCTTGGAAAACCTCAAGATTGGTAACGGTATTGCCGTAGAGCGCAGCATTGATCGGACTCATGACAACCGAAGCACCGTGGATACCCATAAATTGGAAAAGTGCGACCGCGCCTTCGATAAGCGCCATGCCAGGATAGGTGTCGACCGCGGAGAACAGCGGCGAGATGAGAGCGGATACCAAATTGGCGAACGGCACAGCAAGCAGCTTGCGGCTCGCAAGATCGATAAAAGCGCACGCAAGGATCGAAAACCCAAATGCAAAGATATCGCGAAAACTCTGCGCAATAGAGCCAGGGACCTCTTTGGGGAGCTTGATCGTCACATTATGGCTAATGCACACCTTATAGATATTAACGGTCAAGAATGCGGCTACGAACGCAGCGAGAAAACCCTTGGTTCCCATATAGCCGGTTTCAAAAACAGACGTATCTGCTCCGCCAATCGAGACGACATCGTTCGTCACCGATAGCAAGAGCATGCCGCACATGGCGCAAACCATGCACGAGGTGGGGTTGAGAGATTTACCCGAAGGCATGCGACGGTTCATCGACATGGCAAGTGAGCTCGCCGTGGTGCCGGCCACCATAATGCCAAGAAGTCCCATGGTATATGCATAGATTTTATTGAAGAAATCCAGCACCTCAGACGGAAGCGTGATGCCTACATAGGCAGGGAGCGTCGAAAGAAGAAGGAACAGGCTCGAGAACAGCACAATTGGCATATTCGAGAGAAAGCCATCCTTGATCGCCACCAGATAAATGTTCCTCGAGATTTTGTCGAAGAGGGGCTGGTGTTTTTCAAGGAATTTGACGATAGCGTCCATAACACATCCTTTCATGATTCCCGGGCACGTAACGATTTATCCGGACTCAACCGTCGTCGTCCCCGTTTGTATCCACTTATGTAAGTGAATACGTTCTTGTGCGAAATGTAATATCATTTGCGCGATTTGTCATAACCAATTCTTTTTCCGCTTTGTCGATATGTCAAGAATTCAAATACTTATTCGGTGAACGGTAGTTGATTAATATAAGGTTTTCCCAGCTAAAGGCTATTTTTCTGAGCAGTACAATAAGCTTGCAACCGTTCACCGATTGGATATAACATATTGAATATATTGTTGTAACAATATTAGAGACAATGTCACAAGCCTGTCGTTCTAGTCAAAGGAAGTAACAATGCCCAAACGATTACTGAACATGTCCGCATCCGATTTTGCCGCCACGTCACCCATGGATCTAAAGCAGGCAATTCTGGCTTCCGAGGGACGTACCATCATGGCGGAAAACGTACCCTCTTCCCAATTTCTCGGCGGCGTTACTAATGCAGAAATCGAACTGTCTCTTATACACATCTCCGAGCCCACGAGACTAGGCATGATCTCGTA
>URVF01000103.1 GCA_900551185.1 uncultured Collinsella sp.
CTCGTGGGCTCGGAGATGTGTATAAGAGACAGCCCTTGGAAGGGGGTGAGCGCCATGCCTAAGACCGCAGCCCAAGCACGCCCGGCCGACCTCAAACGCACTGTGCGCCGCCTGCTCTCCTACATGGGGCATGCCAAGTTCTCGTTGCTCGCGGTGGGCGTGCTCGCCTCCGTCGCCGCCATCGCGAGCCTCGCCGGCACCTACATGGTGCGCCCCATCGTTAACGGTTTGGCTACGGGCGGGGAGGAAGTGCTCGCCAAGCAGGTCATCCTGACGGCGATCATCTACGCCGCGGGCGTGCTTTCGGCCCTGGGCTACTCGCAGATTATGGTGCGCGCGGCCCAGCGCGTGGTGTCCGATATTCGCCGCGACTTGTTCGCGCACATCCAGACGCTGCCGCTCAGTTACTTCGACAGTACGCGCTCGGGCGACATCATGAGCTTTTTCACCAACGACGTCGACACCGTCTCCGAGGCGCTCAACAACAGCTTTGCCAACGTGATTCAGGCCGCCATTCAGGTTGTGGGCACCACGGCTATGCTCATCATCCTTAACTGGCAGCTCACGATTATCACACTCGTGTGCGATGCGGCCATTGTGCTGTATGCGCGCTACTCGGGCGCGCGCTCTAAGCGTTTCTTTGCTGCCCAGCAGGCATCGCTTGGCGACCTGGACGGATATATCGAAGAGATGGTCTCGGGTCAAAAGGTCATCAAGGTCTTTAACCGTGAGGCGGCGAATGTCGCCGGCTTTGCCTGCCGCAACGACGAGCTTCGCCGCACCGGCACCGCCGCCGTGAGCTATGCCAACTCCATGGTGCCCATGACTGTCGTGATTGGCTACGTCAACTATGCCATCGTCGCCGTGGCGGGCGGCATGCTCTGCATCAAGGGACTCGCCGACGTAGGTGCGCTCGCGAGCTACCTGGTCTTTGTGCGCCAGGCCGCCATGCCCATCAACCAGTTTACGCAGCTCGGCAACTTCTTGCTCAACGCGTTGGCCGGTGCCGAGCGCCTGTTTGCCGCCATGGACCTTGAGCCCGAGGTGGACGAGGGCTGCGTGGAGCTGATGCAGACGGGCGACGCCGCGTGGGCGTGGAAGATTCCCGAGGGCCAGGGCGTGGGCGTCTACGGGCATTTGCATGATGTGGCAGCCGTTGATGAGTCGGGCCGCGCGGTGGCCGCCGACGGCACCGAGCTCACGTGCGGCTTCGTCCCGCTTGCCGGCGATGTGCGCTTCCATGCCGTGGACTTTTCCTACGTGCCGGGAACGCGCGTGCTCACGGACCTCAACCTGTTCGCCAAGCCGGGGCAAAAGATTGCGTTTGTGGGCTCCACGGGCGCCGGCAAGACGACCATTACCAACCTCATCAACCGCTTCTATGAGGTCGATGACGGCGAGATCACGTACGACGGCATCGACGTCAAGCACATTGCCAAGGCCAGCTTGCGCGGGTCGCTCGGCATTGTGCTGCAGGACACGCACCTGTTTAGCGGCACCATTGCGCAGAACATCCGCTTTGGCAAGCTCGACGCGACCGACGAGGAGGTGCGCGCCGCTGCCGAGGCCGCCTGCGCGGATTCGTTTATCCGCCGCCTGCCGCGGGGCTACGACACACCGGTCACGGCCGACGGCGCCAACCTGTCGCAGGGCCAGCGCCAGCTGCTCGCCATCGCGCGCGTGGCCGTCGCCGATCCGCCGGTGCTCATCCTGGACGAGGCCACGAGTTCCATCGACACGCGTACCGAAAAGCTCATCGAGCGCGGTATGGACCGCATCATGCGCGGTCGCACCACCTTTATGATCGCGCACCGCCTGTCCACCGTCCGCGATGCCGACGCCATCATGGTCCTCGAACACGGCCGCATCATCGAGCGCGGCACGCACGAAGAGCTGCTCGCCCAGCACGGCGAGTACTGGCAGCTGGCGCATGGCTTAAAAGAGCTAGATTAACCCGTTCGAGCACGATGCTTTGATCCCTCCGTGCCCCTCACCTCGCCTCAAACCATCACAACATTCGACGTTTTTTGCCAAAAACGGGAAAAGCATCGAATGTTGTGATGGTTTTTCTGCCACTCGACCGGGTGGAATCGCTTTCTTGCGCACGAAGGTGTGCGGACCCGTGGGCAGGGGAATAAGGTTGGTTATCCGACTCCATTGGAGGGCTCATGGACCTGCCGATCGTCCTGTCCCATAAGACTGCCTGGCTGTACCACAACGTGGCGCGCCCGTCCGAGCCGCTCTCGCGAGCAAGCAGCCTATACGATGAGGACTCGCTTGCTAACGAGGCGGAGCCGACCGCGGGCCTGCCCAAATTGGGACTCGATGCCAAGGGGCTGAGGGCTTCAACGGCAGTTGGGATCGTTACCGACTATCTGGTCTCGATCGGTATTCCACGAGAAGAGCTCGATCATGTCGACACGCTCGTCAACTTCGATTTTGAGCGCTCGACGCCGGCTGGATTTAGGTGCCACGTGTTTGGAGCGCCGGTACCTCCAGGTCATCTTATCGAGGTGGCAGAGGGCCTTCTGGTGGTTGATGAGGTCATGTGCTTTGTCCAAGCGGGTTCGTGGATGAGCGAGCTCGAGCAGCTGGAATATGGCTACGAAATCTGCGCCCGATACCATTTGAATCATCTGTCGACAGGCGATTATATCGAGATGGGGCAGAGGTATGCCGTTGCCGACATGATTGCCTATTGCAATGAGAACCGATCTCGTCAGGGGGCTATACGCGCGGCCGCCGTGCTCAAGCGCGTGCACGATGGCGCGCGGTCGCCCATGGAGACGGCCACCGCAATCATGGTCGTAGCAAAACGTTCCCAGGGCGGGCTGGGATACGCCAAGATCGAGCTCAACCATCGGGTCGATGTTCCCAACGAGTTCAAGTATCTCGCAAAGGCCGGGTATTTCGAGATTGACGTATATGCGCCTGCGAGCGGTACGGGGATTGAATACAACGGCTCGGACCATCTTGATAAACAGCGCAGCGCGTCGGATGCGGAGCGTATGACCGTGCTGAGCGCGCTGGGCTTTAAGATGATCGTCCTCACCGGGACTCAGTTTGCCCATCAGCTGCAATTGCACCGGGCGATGAACGCCATCGCACTCGCTATGGGTCTCAAGTGCGACCGAAGCGAAGCGTTCCAGAAACGTCAGAATGACCTGCGAGAATTCGTGATTCGGCACTGGGACGGCGGCCTTTAGGGGTGCTTTGGTCCTTCTACGGGGTGCTGCGGGCAGGCAAACCATCACAACATTCGACGTTTTTTGCCAAAAACGGGAAAAGCATCGAATGTTGTGATGGTTTGTGCTGAGGACGGGCTTGGGAAGTCCGTTTTGCTCGAAGTAATCTGTCCTGTCGTACGGGTGTCGGCATGATTCTCTCGTGGGGTATTATGTTTTCCGAAGAATAAAACGCCGCGCGAGGGGAGGGCTGCGTGGACGGGCGCGTGCAACATGACGGTTTTGGCCGCGACATCAACTACCTGCGCATTGCCGTTACCGACAAGTGCAATTTCCGCTGCATCTATTGCATGCCGGCCGATGGCGTGGCGCCCCGCGCGCACGACGAGCTGCTCAGCGCCGAGGAAATCGCCCGCTTTGTGCGCTTGGTGGCGGGGGAGGGCATTCGCCGCGTGCGTCTGACGGGCGGCGAGCCGCTGGTCAGCCGCCGTATTATTCCGCTCATTCGTGATATCCGCGCGATTCCGCAGATCGAGGACATCTCGCTCACCACCAACGGCGCCCTGCTGCCCAAGCTGGCGCCGCAGCTCAAAGAGGCGGGACTTAACCGCGTCAACATCTCGCTCGATACGCTTGACCCTACGCTCTTTGGAAAGATCACGCGCTTGGGTCGACTCGAGCAGACCATGGCTGGCATCGACGCGGCGCTGGCTTGGGGCTTTGAGCCCGTTAAGGTCAACTGCGTTGTTGTGCGTCGGCTCAACCAGGATGTGGCGGCCCTCGCGCGCTTGACCGTCGACCGACCCATCCACCTGCGCTTTATCGAATACATGCCCATTGGCGACGAACGCACCAGTTCGCATTGCGCTGTGGACCCGCATGCGCCCACACTCAATCCCGAGCTGTGGGACGCGAGCGACACCGTGCCGAGCGACGAGCTGCGGGCGCGCATCAATGTCGGGGCCACCGCGGCGGGACTGGGCGAGCTCGAGCCGCTCGACATCAACGACGCTCCTGCCGGCGCGGGCCCTGCGCGCTATTGGCACTTTCCGGGCGCGGCGGGAACGGTTGGCTTTATTAGCGCCATGTCCAACCATTTTTGTGCGAATTGCAACCGCCTGCGCCTGACGGCCGATGGCAACGTGCGTCCGTGCCTGTTCAGCGATGCCGAGTATTCGGTGCGTGAGGCGTTGCGCCGTGGTGATGATATGCAGGTACTTTCGATTTGGCGCGATGCCGTGGCCCACAAACCGCAGGAACACGCGATAATTGAGGGCACGCAACGATTTATGTCCCAAATCGGAGGATGATCATATGGCCAAGAGTAGGTACGCCGATGCCACCAAGGCCGCTCGCAGGGCCGCGATGTCTGCCCACAAAGCCACGACTGCGGCTAATGCTGGCGATGCCGTTACAGGTGCGCAGCCGACTGCCAGCGCTGCCACCGAGCCCGCCCGCGACGCCCGTCGCGACGAGCTGACGCATGTGGACGCCAAAGGCGAGGTACGCATGGTCGACGTGTCCGACAAGGCCGAGACTCATCGCATCGCCATCGCCGAGGGCACCATCCTCATGCACCCCGAGACGCAGGCCATGGTGCTGCAGGACCGCGCCAAAAAGGGCGACGTGCTTGCCTGCGCACGCGTGGCGGGCATTATGGCCATCAAGCGCACGAGCGATATCATTCCCATGTGCCATCCGCTGCTCATTACCAAGAGCAAGTGCGATATCGAGCCCATCGCTCCGGCGGGGACGCCGGCCGAGGACGTGCCCGAGGGCTGGGCGCCGGCGCGCGTTGACGGGCAGGTTGGCTTTCATGTATTGGTTACGGCCGGCGTGACGGGTAAGACGGGTATCGAGATGGAGGCCCTGACTGGAGCGAGTGCTGCGTGCTTAACAATCTATGACATGTGCAAGGCGGTCGATCGCGGCATGGAGATCGTCGACGTGCGCCTGCTGCACAAGGAGGGCGGCCGCTCGGGCGTGTGGGATCGTGCCGAGCGTCAGGTCGCTGCTGTTGAGTCCGTGGCCGCTGACGGTGCCGCGCCCGCGAGCGCACCCGTCGCCGTCGCGCCCGCAGCTCCGACACCGGCCGTCCCCGCGATCGCGTTTATCGGCTACCAGAACTCGGGCAAGACCACGCTCGTCGAGAAGGTTATTGCCGAGCTCACCCGCCGCGGCCTGCGCGTGGGTTCGCTCAAGCATCATGGGCATCACGGCTTCGATATCGATGTGCCCGCCAAGGATACCTGGCGCCATCACCAGGCCGGCTCCAAACACGTGGGCCTCATCTGCGCCACGCGTTGGGCGGAGTACGCCGACACGCGCGAGGAGGACGAGATGCCCGCGCGCGAGCTGCTGTCGCGCTACAACGATGTCGACGTGGTGATCATCGAGGGCTACAAGACCGAGGGCTTCGACAACATCGTGGTAGCGCGCTCCGGTGTCGACCGTCTGCGCGGCAAGAGCTCGCTCGACCTGGTTGACGGTCGCACGCTGGCGCTTGCCTGCAACGAGGCCCTGGCGCGTCAGGCCTTCGACGCCGGCTTTGCGACCCGAGCCATCAACATCAACGACGCCCGAGCCATCTGCGACCTCATCCAAGACCACCTTCAGGCTTGACGCCTGTCTCTTATACACATCTGACGCTGCCGACGATCTTACGCGTGTAG
>URVF01000104.1 GCA_900551185.1 uncultured Collinsella sp.
GATCTACACGCGTAAGATCGTCGGCAGCGTCAGATGTGTATAAGAGACAGATCGACAACCGCCCGCTCACAGCCGAGAGCGAGACCGTAGCCAAGGCGCCCGAGATGTAAGATCGAAGAACAATACACTCGCTGAAAGGAGGTGTCCGAAAGGATGCCTCCTTTTTTTGAGGGTTCGAATCCCCAGCGCCCTTTCTCGATAATAAAAAAGGGCCCCCGATGGGACCCTTCTTTAAAGTTAAACTGGCGGAGAGCTGGGGATTCGAACCCCAGATGCCCTTTTGGGGCATACTCGCTTAGCAGGCGAGCACCTTCGGCCTCTCGGTCAGCTCTCCGTAACAGCCGTTCTATAGTAACCAAACAGCCAAGGATGGGCAAGAGGGAATTTGGAGCGATTCCATTTTTACCTTTCCCGCACCGCCTCCAACAAATAGTCGCGCATATACGGAATTGCAAACGAAACACAGCCATAGCCCGCAGGCTCAATCAACCCCGCATCGATGAGACGTTTACGATACGAGCCGACCTTGTTCGCCGGCAACCCCATCTTCTTGGCGATATCACCGTTGGCAATCTCATCGCCCTCGCATTGAGCCATTGCCGCGAGATACTGAAACTGTCGCTCTGAAACCCTGCGCAGCGCCGGGGCAATCACCATAGCATTAAAGCTATCAAGAGCCGCTTGGATACCTTTACGCGCGGACCCTTCGTTCACGCTCTCCGCCCCGCTGCGCGCAGCAACCTGCCAAGCGTAATATCCGACCAACTGGACCATAAAGGGATAGCCTGCTGAAGCCTTTGTTAATAGCTCAGCGGCGTCTTCATCGAGCTCCTTGCCCGCTCGTCTCATTGTATCCTCAAGCGATCCACCGACTTCAAAATCGGAGAGACGAGTGAGTTCGATATGTTTTGCCCGCTGAAGGAAGGTAAGGGTATCATCAACCACCACGCCATCCACCGATGTTGGCAAGCCGGCGAATGCAAAAGCGACATTCGCCCCTTGGCGAATCAAAAGCTGCATCTCATTGCCCAGCTCGCGCATTTCCTCAGTTGAGGCATCCTGAATCTCGTCGAGCGTAATGAGCAGACCTCCGCGCTTCGCGGCATCGTACATTGCCTCGCCCAGATGAGATGCCGACTTCGATACCTCAACGGAGCCAAGGCTGACTCCTAGAATTGATGGGGAAATCGACATTGACTCAAGACGAACATTTCGTTGTAGAGCCTCGAGGATTCTACTGCAAAAACCGGCATTCGAGGCGACGTCAACAACCTCGAATCCTTTTTTTCGCGCAAGATCACCCAATGCATTGAGAAGCACCGTTTTACCTGTGCCTCGGACGCCCGAGATGCGCATGAGTCGATCGGGAGCACCAGGACCATTCTCAAGGGCCTCGGCAAAATCATCCAAAACAGCGTCACGTCCGATAAGCTCAGGCGGATTCATGCCCGCCGTTGGCTTAAAGGGATTAATGGCTTTCGACATTCGACCCTCCTCTGCTAGTTTTAACAACTTTAACAAAGTTTAGCAACTTTAGCAGAGTTTAACAGGTTTAGCAGACCTAGCCGCTTTTGACCTTACCGGTCCTGCTGGAGCCACCCACTTGAGCAAATACAAATGGCTCCATTCAATTTGTCGGCAACCTGCTCGATACAGTAATTCGTACTTTAATTCGCTACGACTTAATTCGTTATACCTTATCTATACGCAAATGTTCCCGGTACGCCGGCAGCAGTAGCCCCTTCGTTTTGTCGGCATGGTGAGCAAATGGGATGACAAGCGCGGTCCAGCCCTTCTATGCCGCCCCTACCCCAGCGAGCGGTTGAGGGAGCCGAGCTCATCGTTACCCATGGTGCGCCACATTTGATAGATGCAGCCGCGCGCCAAGAAAAAGAAGCCGTTGTCGACGAGTCGCACGGCGGCATCCGCGAGTTGATTGGTCACGGCGGGCACCGGCGGCAGCTCAAGACCTGCCTTGCGGATGGTCTCGACAGCCTCCTCAAACGTGGGCGGTTTGATGACGCCCATCTCGTTCATAAGGCCCTGCATTTCCTCCTGCGCACTGCCGCCCGACTCCTCGCCGCGCGGCACCAGGCGATAACATGCCAGCGCCAGCTCGAGCTGGTCGCAGTTCCAGTAGGCGAATGCCAGGCGATAGAACAGGTAACCGATCGAAGGCCGGTCGCTGGCAATGCGCAGGCCGTGACGCGCTACCTCGATAATCTCGTCATAACGCTCCAGGCGTGCTAGCACGTTAATCAGGGCAAAGTGAGACTGCATGGACGAGCGCGCCAAGTCGTAGAGACGGCGCACCTCGGGCAGCGCACGCTCAAAGTCCTCTTGTTCGGCGTAAAAGCTGCAAATCTCGTGCTGGGCAAAATACAGCGCATCGGGAGCGCGAAGGATACGCACGGAACGGTCCTCCTCCATCACCGGCAGCACCATGCGCACCAGCTGGTTGTCGCAGAACTGGGTCTGCACTGGGCCCGTCGCCAAAAGCTCAGCAACAGTACACTTGGCTTCCAGCTCCTCGACAAGGCGAGAAAAGCCCTCGAAAGCACCGGCTCGGTCAACTTTGGATTGCTCGCGCAGCTCGACGACACGGGCGACATACGGATCGTTGTCCTCCTCCATGACCTCAAGCTCGTCAGCCGTATCAGCGAGCAGCAGATCGCGAAGCGCAGGCGGCAATGGACGATGGTCATCGCGTGGTCGGGCGTGAACCTCTGCAGGCTCAATCATGTCCGGCGCATCTGCCTCATATGCCTCGAGCAAATGCTTGCAGGGCATGTCGTCCATATCCATGCTCTCAAGATCCTTGGCGACAGAAACGCAATCGGCCAGATAAGCCGCACGGCCAAAGGAGTACGTTTTAACAACGCGCTCGCCCTGCTCGCCGTCGGGAGCCGCAATCTGCACGTAGCAGCGCGTGATGCGAGCACCCGAAGCAAAGCAAGCCGCCGCGAGTGTAAGCGCAATACGCGCATCGTGCTCGGTGGCCCATGCTGCGCGCTTAGGCTCATCTACCTCGCGCCAGGCGTCATCTTGAGCATCGTATTCGCGCCGCGGCATAGCATCGACAACCGTGCGGCCAAATCGCACCAGCATGATGCCCTCGGCGACGTTCGCTCGATAGGTGTAATCGAGCCGCGTGATCACGTTGAGCGCTTCTACGATACGTGCAAAGCGGGTGCGAACGTCCCACTCTCCACCCGGCTGGCACGCAACCGTCCCCGGCTTGGCCCACGGGTTGTCATTCGACAGCGTTTCGAGCAAGCGAGGAACGTCGTTTGTCGTCTTGCTGATATGCCATAGGTCGAAGAGCGAGCAGCCCTCAAAGCTTGGCGACGAGGCAACGGGGCCCAACCCTGCTCCAATACGCTCAAGGATGCCCGATAGGCGGTTCAGGCGGCACTCGACGGCAAGCAGGGTATCGATCTCGTCCTGGTCCAGCGGGCTACGGTCAAAATTGAGATAGAAGAGCCTCGAGCGATCGATGCGCGCCAGGCTCATTTCGGTTTTAGCCGCTATGGTGCGCAGGCGTGGCAGATTAACTTCGCCCATCAAAGCGGCGGCATAGCGCTCAATGCCACTTGGATTATCTGTATGGTCAATGCGGTAGAGCAACGTTTCAATTGCATCGGGCAGCGGCGTGGAATCAAAACCCAGCAGTACCTCAACCGGCTCGGGGAGTTTTACAAGTTTGATCTTGTCGACGGCATTTTTCATGCCCTCGTCGAGGCCGTCACCGTTTGCCGTGCTTGAGATGGAGTTTTCAGAATCGGCGAATATCACGTAACGCAAGAACATCGAGGCCATGAACTCGCCGTAGCGAAGGCTGCGCGTCGAATTCCACGTCTCGCGATCGGATTGTTCGCGCATGGTTCCTTCGGGAGAGCCGATGACTCGCGCCCGGGAGCGCATCGTCCCATCGGCACCCCTGACCGCAATCTCACCGATGTTGGAATCGGACTCGTCGAGAATCAGTTGCATGTCGGGATCGTCGGGCAGCGACATCTCGTTAACGGGACGGTCCACCTTATAGACCTCACCCGAAACGCTCACGTAGCCCAAAAGCGACACATGGCTTTTGCCGACGAATTCGACAACATAGCATGATTCATGCGGGTCCTCGCCAAAGAGCTTCCAAACCACGCCATACGAGCGTCCCGCAGGCTGCTCGGGCATGGCCGGAAAGCGCTTTTTGGGATCGAGAAACCTGAGCTTGTATGTCGGACGCTCTGCCACGAAATATCACCCTGATCGGCCGTCTAAAGAAGGAGCGCGCCACGGGCTCACCGAGGCGCATACTCGAAATCTTACACGAGTCGATGAGAAATAGTCCCCTTTGACCGAGGTTCGAATCCATGCGGTGTTTACGTAAAAGAAAAGCCCCCGTCGCCGGAGGCTTTCAATTTCAATTGGTGCGGCGTATAGGATTCGAACCTATGACGTTCTGATTCGTAGTCAGACCCTCTATCCAGCTGAGGTAACGCCGCAGCGCTAGACATATAAAACCACTTTAGTTCGTTAGAGTCAAGCAAAATCTCAAACTTTTTTTCGCGCGGGCCGCAATTTGTCACGCTGCACCACAAGCATCGGCGCTTCTCGTGCGATCGATTGGCTTTTCGATCACATCGAACCCGGCGCCAAGCTCCCCCAGAAGCGACCGCACCCGTTGCGCACAGTCGTAGTCGGCAAACGAGATGCTCAGCATTCGGGCCACCTGATTAGAAGTTCCAACGCCATAGAAGTGCTCAAGGACAACAAGCGCCTCATGCGTCACAAAGGTCTCGACCACATGCGGCGACTCCTCAAAGCACCATTGGGTCAACGGGCCCTCGCTCGCCTGCCGAACCACCAGGCCACCCATGCCAGACGGCTCACACGTTACAAGCAGGTACTCCCCGCCCTCGTCGCTCTCAAACAAAACCACCCGATCATCAAACAACTCCATCGCGTCCCCTTTCTCTCGCTCTTATTTAGCAAGAGCATAGCAGGTAGATGGCTGTATACAGAACAGTTGTTCGTGTGTTTTCTATTGAGCTGTCCGCACGGCATGGTATGGACCTACGCACAAAATAGGGCGCCCCCGAAGGAGCGCCCTTGCATATCCCCTATGCAGCCAACTTACGCGACCGGCTCGATCTTCTCGAGACCACCCATGTAAGGACGCAGGACCTCGGGGATCGTGATGGTGCCGTCGGCGTTCTGGTAGTTCTCCAGAATGGCGGCCATGGTGCGGCCGGCCGGCAGGCCGGAACCGTTGAGCGTGTGCAGGTAGCGCGAACCCTTGAAGTTCTCGGGGTCGCGATACTTGATGTTGGCGCGGCGAGCCTGGAAGTCATCACAGTTGGAGCAGGAGCTGATCTCCTTGTAGGCGTTGTAGCTCGGCAGCCAGACCTCGACGTCGTAGGTCTGACGGGCAGAGAAGCCCAAGTCGCCGGTGCACAGGCTAATCACGCGATACGGAAGGCCCAGCTGCTGCAGCAGGTACTCGGCCTCGGCGGTCATGCTCTCGAGCTCCTCGTCAGACTCCTCCGGCTTAGCGAACTTGACCATCTCGACCTTGTCGAACTCGTGCTGACGGATGATGCCGCGGGTGTCGCGACCGGCGGAACCGGCCTCCTCGCGGAAGCAGGGGGTGAAGGCGGTGTAGCGGCGCGGCAGGGTGTCGGCATCGAGGACCTCGCCGGCGTGCAGGTTGGTGAGCACGACCTCGGCGGTGGGGATCAGGACTGTCTCTTATACACATCTCCGAGCCCACGAGACTAGGCATGATCT
>URVF01000105.1 GCA_900551185.1 uncultured Collinsella sp.
ACGAGATCATGCCTAGTCTCGTGGGCTCGGAGATGTGTATAAGAGACAGACAGAAAGGAGAAGCCATGGCTCAAGATAAGTTCGACGTGGGCGGCATGACGTGCGCCGCCTGCCAGGCGCACGTAGACCGCGCCGTGAGCAAGCTCGACGGCGTCGAGAGCGTCGCGGTCAATCTGCTCGCCGGTTCCATGATGGTCGACTATGACCCCGCGCAGGTCACCCCCGACGACATCTGCACCGCCGTCGATCGCGCTGGCTACTCGGCCTCGCCCGTCAGCACGGGCACCGACGCCGACGGCTCAAACGACAGCACGCAAGCCAGGTCCGGCGCCGCCCATATGGAGTCGCCCACCAAAAAGCTGGAGGCCGCCGCCTCCGCCATGCGCACCCGCCTCATCATCTCGATCATCTTCCTCATCCCGCTGTTCTACATAGGCATGGGACACATGCTCGGTTGGCCACTGCCCGGCGTCTTCACCGACCACACCCACAGCATGACACTCGCGCTTACCGAGCTCGTCCTGCTCATCCCCATCGTCTACGTCAACGACGCGTACTTTATCAACGGGTTTAAATCGCTCGCGCACGGCGCGCCCACCATGGACGCCCTCATCGCCGTCGGCGCCACCGCGTCCATCGCCTGGTCGCTCTACGCCATGTTCATCATGGCCGACCAGCTAGCCGCGGGTCAGGTCCACGAGGCCATGATGACGAGCATGGACAACCTGTATTTTGAGAGCGCCGGCACGATCTTGTCGCTCGTCACCGTAGGCAAATATCTCGAGACACGCAGCAAATCCAAGACTGGCGGCGCCATCGAGGCGCTCATTGACCTGGCGCCCCCGACCGCGACCATCGTGGCCGACGACGGCACCGAGACCGCTGTGGACGTCGACGCCATCCTTCCCGGCCAGGTGCTGCGTGTGCGCCCCGGCGAGTCCATCCCTGTCGACGGCGTGGTACTCGAGGGCGCTTCGGCCGTGGACGAAAGTGCACTGACCGGCGAGTCCATCCCCGTGGAGAAGACCGCCGGCGCCACCGTCAACGCCGCCACCGTCAACCGCACTGGATCGTTTACCTTCCGCGCTACGCGTGTGGGCGCTGACACGTCGCTCGCCAAGATTATCCAGCTCGTCGAGGACGCCAATGCCACCAAGGCACCCATTGCTCGACTGGCCGACAAGGTCGCCGGCGTGTTCGTGCCCGTGGTATTCGTGATCTCGGCCGTGACCTTTGTGGTGTGGATGGCACTGACCAGCGACGTGAATGAGGCGCTCACCTCCGCCGTCGCTGTGCTGGTGATCAGCTGCCCGTGCGCGCTGGGCCTGGCCACGCCCGTCGCTATTATGGTCGGCACCGGCAAGGGCGCCGAGATGGGCATTCTGTTCAAAAGCGCCGAGGCGCTGGAGAATCTGCGCAGCGTGGGCACCGTGGTGCTCGATAAGACGGGAACGGTCACTCGCGGCAAGCCTGCCGTGACCGATATCGTGGTAGCCACGCGCGCCGACGGATTGCCCGCCATGAGCGAAAAGGCGCTGCTCAAGCTGGCCGCTGCGCTGGAGCGCTCAAGCGAGCACCCGCTGGCCGAGGCGATTATGGCCGAGTGCGAGGCGCGCGGAATCGTCGCACGCACGGTCGAGGACTTTGCCGCCGTGCCCGGGCGAGGCGTTACGGCGCGCGAAGGGCAAAACGCCATTGCCGCCGGCAACGTGCGCCTGATGAACGAGTTGGGCGTTACCGTGCCCGCGGGTCTTGCCGAGCAATTTGCCGCCGAAGGCAAGACGCCGCTGTTCTTTGCCAAGAACGGCGAGCTTGCCGGCACCATTGCCGTGGCTGACGAGGTCAAGGAGACGAGCGCCGAGGCCATCGCCGCGCTCCGCAAGCTCGGCGTCGACGTGCGCATGCTCACCGGCGACAACCGCGTCACCGCCGAAGCGATCGCCCGCCGCGTGAGACTGAGTAGCGAGCAGGTCATCGCCGACGTCCTCCCCGCCGACAAGGAGCGCCATGTGCGCGAGCTGCAAGACGCGGGCGGCAAGGTCGCCATGGTGGGCGACGGCATCAACGACTCCCCCGCCTTGGCGCGCGCCGACGTGGGCCTTGCGATCGGCACCGGCGCCGACATCGCCAAGGAGGGCGCCGACGTGGTACTCATGCGCAGCGACCTCATGGACGTCGCCCGCGCCATCGAGCTTTCGCGCGCCACGATCCGCAACATCAAGCAGGACCTGTTCTGGGCGCTGTTCTACAACGGCATCGGCATTCCGCTCGCCGCGGGTGCGTTCTTCCCCCTCACCGGTTGGCAGCTCTCGCCGATGTTTGGCGCCGCGGCCATGAGCCTGTCGAGCGTATGCGTCGTAAGCAACGCGCTGCGCCTGAAATCCTTTAAGCCAAAAGTGGCAAAATAGGCTCACCATTAAGTCCATCTAGAACGGGTTTTCCAGACGCCCGAGATTGACCCGAAAGAGGAGCGACGCGCACTTTGGTACGCGAGCGATGGCTTGAAGGTCAAGGTCGGCTGCCTGGGAAAGCCGACATAACAGAGAGGAATACCCATGCGTTACACAATCAAGACTTCCGGCCTTATGTGCGGCCACTGCGACGCCACCATCGAGACGGCGCTGCTCAACGTGGCCGGCGTGACCGATGCCGACGCCGATCACGAGACCCAGACCGTCCAGGTGGAGTGCGCCGACACCGTGACCGCCGAGCAGCTCACCGCTGCCATCGAGGGCGCCGGCGAGAAGTTCCACGCCCTGTCCGTGACCGCCGCGTAGCAGCTACCAGAGACATTCGACTCCATCGACCAGAAACGAGGACCCGCCATGATGGCAGACCACAAATCGGTGACCCGCATGCTCAAGACGGCACGCGGCCAGATCGACGGCATCTTGCGGATGGTCGAGGAGGACCGCTACTGCGTCGATATTTCCACGCAGCTCATGGCCACACAGGCGCTCCTCGCGCGCATTAACGCCGACGTGCTCAAGGCGCATATCGAGGGCTGCGTGACTTCGGCAATCGAATCGGGCGACGAAGACCTCAAAGCCGCCAAGCTCGCCGAAATCGAACGCGTCGTCGACAAGCTCTCCAAGTAATTGGGGACATTGGGGGCAGACTGCTTTGCGCCATCTTGGTGTATCGGGGACAGGTACGTTTGCACCACATTGGTGCAGATTAACCTGTCCCCCTTGCTCTAAATCGGGTATAAAGGCGTGCAGCATATCGAACGAAAGGCAATTTGCATGAATGACTTTATGAAGGGTCGCAATGGTGCCGATGAACTCACCATCGTGATGGGTTTTGCCGGCATCGTCATCGCGATGATCGGATCGATAGCCCGCATCCAGTGGCTCAGCTGGATTGCCATCGCCGTAATCGTGATTGGCGTGCTGCGCGGCCTATCCAAAAATATCGACGCACGTCGTAAGGAGAACGAGGCCTTTGTCGCCGCGACTGCAAACGTACCCGGCTTGGGCAAGTTTGTAGCTAGCTTGGGCGGCGGAGCTGCAGCGGCCAACGCCTCGCGCGCAGCCGGTACTAGCAAGGAAGACTTTGAACGTGCCAAGCGCACAGCCAAGAAGATGTGGAAGGGCCGCAAGACCACGGCATACCTCAAGTGCCCCAACTGCGGCCAGATGCTCTCCGTCCCCAAGGGCAAGGGCAAGATCCGCGTCACCTGCCCCAAGTGCCACGCCAAGATGGAAACGCGCTCCTAGCCGCCGCACGCGGGACAATTAATCAGGTTTGTTTGTCCCAGTCTTAAGTATTTGTTCGAAAAAAGCCGAGGCCCCGTGTTGAGACCTCGGCTTTTTGTATGCGACAACGGAGCTGTCCCTTTGTCTCGTCTACGCCACACCGTCGCGGGCCAGCTCCTCGGCAAGCGCTTCGGCAGGCATGGCCATAATCGCGTCGAGCTCGGCGTCCACCTCGGGAATACGCTTCACCTTGAGTTTGCGCACCAGATCACCACGGCACATCACGTGCGTCGGCTCACGCAGGGCACACAGATCATCCAGAGGATTCTTGCGCGTCACCAGGATATCGGCTGCCTTGCCGCACTCGATCGTGCCGGTCTCGCCGCCCAGCCCCAGCAGCTCGGCATTGACCTGCGTAGCCGTATGCAGTGCGAAGGCGTTGCTCACGTCGACATACTTGGCAAAATAGGCCACCTCACGCCACATGTCGTACTGCGTCACGAACGGGCAACTCGAGTCCGTGCCCAGGCCCACCTTAACGCCGGCATCCAATGCGGCACGAGCGCTCTCGATAATGCCCGAGCACACGATATCGCCGTTCTTCTTTTGCGTATCGGTCGAATGGGTCTTTTTCGGGTCGAGCAATACAAACGGCAGCGCCGGGCTGATAGTGCAGGTAACACTGGGCGCACGCCCCTCGAGCTGCGTGCCCGCGGCGCCACGGTACAGCTCCAGGATCTCGGGCGTCAGCGGAGCGCCGTGCTCAATCGTGTCAACGCCGGCCTCAAGCGCGGCCTTCACGCCCTCGGTACTCTCAACATGAGCCATAACAGGAAGGCCCATATCGTGCGCCGCCTTGCACGCCGCCGCGGCAACCTCCACGGGCATACGCAACACGCCCGGCTCGCCCACCTCGGTAGCGTCGAACACGCCGCCCGTCACGAACAGCTTAATGACGTCGGCACCACGCGCATACAGGTCGCGCACCTGTTCGGCTGCCTCGGCGGGACTGTTTGCCACCTGGGCGAACAAGCCCGCACCATGGCCGCCCGGAACCGTAACGCCCGTTCCCGGCGCCACCAGGCGAGGGCCTTGATACTTGCCGGCATCGATAGCGTTGCGAACGGCAATGTCGGCAAACAGCGGGTCGCCTGCACCGCGCACCGTGGTCACGCCACTTGCCAGTTGTTGTTGGGCGCTGCCCTTAAGAATGTGGCGCACGATGGCGCGCCCCACGGGATTATCGAGCTTCTTCATCAGCGCGCCCGCATCGCCCGCCGAAATCGACTTGCCCGAGCCGCACAGATGCACATGCATATTGATGAGGCCTGGCATGAGATACGCACCTGCCAGGTCGATAACCTCGGCACCCGCAGGCGCCTGCGCCACAGCACTCGGCCCCATCCACGTGATGGCACCGCGCTCAACGGCCACGGCCATGTTGGGCTGCGGCTCCATATGCTCCGAACCATCCAGGACGGTCGCATTGATAAACAACGTGGAACGATCGGCAGACGCCATATCGAGCTCCTCCCTCACGATTAACTTGAACATTTGTCCATTATTACCTAGTCCCGCTGGATTGCTGCAGACGCATCGGCTAACGGAGGGAAGAGGGGATGTGGGGGGGACGGAATACGTTGCAGTCCCACCCCAGCGACAACAGGGAAATGTCTCGATCTGTAACAGGTACAGGGTTATTGGGCCCCTTGATGTTACAGATCGAGACATTCGGTCGACGTTTCACCGGCTTGTCTCGATCTGTAACAATTACGAGCTCAAATAACCTCTAAACGTTACAGATTGAGACAAAACCTCTCAGCGCCCATACCACTGACGTCTCCACTCCTCAGCCAAATCGGGCCGTCGCGGAATACCCGCCAGCCTCATCTTCTCAACCAGCTTCCCCGGATTCTTGAGCTCATCAAACGTAAACCGAAGCACCTTGTGCCCGAGCATTGTCAGATGGGACTCCCGTTGACGTTCTGCCACGAATGGGTCGACCGACTCCCGGCCCTCGCCGTTCTGCAACTGTCTCTTATACACATCTCCGAGCCCACGAGACTAGGCATGATCTCG
>URVF01000106.1 GCA_900551185.1 uncultured Collinsella sp.
GAGATCATGCCTAGTCTCGTGGGCTCGGAGATGTGTATAAGAGACAGGAAATGTACATATCAACCCATCGAATAAGGTTAGGCCCGAAAAACACGGGTAGGATATCGGCATTGCCTTACAACTATACTCGGTTAGTCACAGAACGGGAACGTAAGTATGCGCTGCCTCATCATCCACAACCCGGCATCGGGCCCTAGCTCCGATGAAATCTTCGCATTCACACACGCCCTTGCACAGGGCGGCGACGAGGTCGTGATGCGCTTTATCGGCGATGGCATGGAGCCCGAGGACGCCGTGGCAGACGTGCGCGAGTTCGATCGCGTGGTCGTTTCGGGCGGCGACGGCACCGTTTCCAACGTGCTCGACCAGATGCGCGGGTGCGGTGTCCCCACGCTCGTCTTCCCCTCCGGCACAGCCTGCCTGTTCTTTAACAACATCGGTAATGCCCCCGAAGCGGCGGCGCTCGCCAAGGCCTGCCGCGACGGCCGCACCGTCAAGGTTGATATGGGTGAGCTCTTTTGGCTCGACGAGAACGGCAACGAGAAGCGCCACGGCTTTATCATCATCGCCGGCTCGGGCTTCGACGCCGAGATCATGATGAAGGCCGCCCCCACCAAAAACGACATCGGCGAGATCGCCTACTTCCTATCCGCACTCGCCACGCCCAACCCCACGGTGGCGCACTTTACGATTGAGCATGACGGCATTGTCGAGGAGCTCGATGGCATCTGCTGCATGGCAGGCAACACCTCGGTCATCCAAAACGACATCAACCTGTTCCCCGACTGTCGCATGAACGACGGCATGGTCGACATCGCAGTCATCGATCCCGTAAAAACCGTGCAACTGCTTCCGACCGTGATCACCGCCGCACTCGACCCCGCCGGCAAGGTGCTCGGCCGTCCGCAGTTCAAAATCATCCAGACCAAGGAAGCCAAGATCACCTGCACCCCGTCGCTGGGCATGCAGTTCGATGGCGAGATCATCTCCAGCAACTCCGGCGTCTTTGGCGCCCGCGCGCTTCCGCAATGCCTCGACCTCATTGTCGACGAATTTTCACCGCTCGGAAAATAGGAGGACCCCATGAATGACAATCCCCTGATTGGCTTTATCGTCATCGTCTTGGCCATGCTCGTCGGCTATGCGATTAACGTAATCCACCGCCGGAAGAAGTAATTCCACATTGGTATGATATTCATCCAGTTATCGTCTCCCCCGTTGTTTATGCATTTGCCAAACAGCGGGGGATTTTTCTTCGCGTCCCGTGCAAGGCGCTTTATTCAGGCACAGTAATTGCAGGGCGTCTTTATTTAAATAAAGCTAGATAATGAGTATTATTGTCCGCTCATCGCATATTTTAGGACGCTCATCGAGTATTTCATCAAATTTAATGAATACTTCTTAGACTTCCGATAGGCTAATAGGTGTATTTATTAGCTGAGATTCCGCACGGTTACGCGGGGTTTCAACGGTTGGGAGGGATTATGAGGTTTACTCATCCTGTCAACACGCTCAAAAAGCTCGGCTGCGGCCTTGCATTTGGAGCAGCGGCCATCATGGCCATGCCGACTTCGGCACTCGCCTGCACCCAGATCTACATGGGCAGCAAGCTCACGGCAGACGGCAACACGTACTATGGCCGTTCCGAGGACTTCGGTCCGCGCTATGTCAAGCACTTTGGCATTGAGCCCGCACACAAGGACGGCAACAAGTACACCTCGGTCGAGTCCGGTTTTAAGTACAAGTCCAAGGGCGCAACCTACCGCTACACCTTCGTTCGCGACAACCCCTCTCAGTGGGAAGATCGCTACGACGCATATTCCGAGGCTGGCATCAACGAGAAGGGCGTTTCCTGCTCTGCCACGCTGAGCACCTCCTATAACGAGAAGGCAGAGGAAGCCGACCCCGTCACCGAGGAGACCGGCATCGGCGAGTACAACTACGCTAGCGTCATTCTGGGCGAGAGTGCCACGGCCCGCGAGGGCGTCGAGCTCGTCGGCAGCCTGATCGACGAGCAGGGCGTCTGCTCCAACGACCAGATTATCATCGCCGACAGCACCGAGACCTGGTTGTTCGCCGCGCTTTCCGGCCATCAGTGGATTGCTATGAAGCTCGCCGATGACATCGCCTCGCTCAACCCCAACATCGGCAACCTCACCTATAACGTCGACCTCGATGACACCGAGAACTGTCTCCATTCCGAAGGCATCGAGTCCATGCCTAAGGAGAAGGGCTTTGCCGAGTACACCGACGGCAAGTTCGACGTCGCCAAGACCTACGGCGAGGAGATTAGCGAGGCCGGTATGCACCAGTGGTCGCGCTATGTCCAGGGACGCGACTACTTCATGGCTCCGCTTGCCGAGGGCACTGACTACGAGATCGTGAAGGACGAGCGTGAAGACGCTCGCGCCACGACCGGCGCTCTGGTGCACGAGCTGCAGCCGCTGTTCTTTACGCCCGGCAAGTCTGACTGGAACACCTTTGAGATGATCCGCAGCTTCGCTACTCGCGGCGAGAATGTCGCCGGCCTCAACGCCAACACCGACGGCGCCTATGCCATCGGCTCCAACCGCAACACCGAGATCCATACCTTCCAAATCCGTCAGGGCATGGATCCCGAGATCGCGACCATTCAGTGGGAGATGCTCTCCAACGCCGAGTTCTCCGTCGCCATCCCCCTCTACTCCACACTGCTCACCGAGGTCAGCCCTTACTTTAGCGATCAGGATGTCTCCTTCGATCACTGCGAAGAGGAAGACGTCGTGAACAACGAGGAGCCCAAGAACTCCATCAACTACGTCCTCATGGACATCAACACGCTCGCCTATGAGAACCGCGACCACTGCGCTACCGGCGTCCGCGCCTACCTCGACGCCCTGCAAAAGGAACTCATCGAGCAGAACCTGACCGTCGACGAGGCCATGCAGGCCGCCGAGGACATCGAGGCCCGCACCGCCCTAGCCAACAAGGCTGGCAAGGCTGCCACCAGGAACACCTACGTCAAGTGCAAGGCCATGCTCGAGGAGATGCGTGACTACCTCAAGGAGGAGGATTTCTCCGAGGAGTTCGTCCCAAGTGACTACGATGCCGACAACGACTGCCTGGTCGAGTCCATCACCTACGCCGACGAGGCACTCTCCGATGAGGACGTAGCCGAGCCCGAGGTCGAGAAGGAAGAGGCCACCGAGGAGAAGTCCGAAGGCAACAACGTGGCCGCCATGGCCGTTGGCGCCGTCGTCGTCATCGGTGTCTGTGGCTTCGTGATCTATCGTCGCAAGAAGGCCTAAGGCCCTGAAACCCTAAGCCGCGGGCGGGATGGCGCAGGTCGCCCCGCCCGCTCAGCCCGCTCTTTTGACCGGTGGGAAACCCGCCCGAAATCTTTTCAAAATAGATTTCCCCGCACACACTTTGCTGTGCTATAGTGCAGCGCAACAGCAACTAGGTGCGACCGCGCCATGGCATCACGAAAGGAGCCACAGACATGAAGAACACGATGAAGTCCCTCAACAACTGGTGGTGGCGTGATGCGAATACGATCGGTCGACAGTGAGTCCCTCACGCCTGTTTTTGCGCTCTAGGTGATTGAAAGGCCTCCGGTTTCGACCGGGGGCCTTTTTCTATCTCGAGCCCGATCGCATTCGCATCACGCGCCTCCGCTTTTCTCTTGCACTCCCCTTCCGAAAGGATTTTCACCATGTCTCAGAACACCACCGCCGCCCAGCCCCGCACCGTCCAGACCGCCGACCGCGGCAAACTCGACGTCCGTGCCCTCGTCTTGCTCGCCATCCTGCTTGCCGCCGGCTTCATCCTCAACTTCACCGTCGGCAAGGCCATCTCCGGCATCTCGGGCGGCATGATCAGCCCCGAGTTCATCATCTCGGCCTTCTGCCTCACCATCCTGGTCGTTCGTCCCAACATTGGCCAGGCTCTCATCATCGGCCTCATCTCGGCCGCTGTAATCCAAATCACTACCACCTCGCCGTTTGTCGATTTTGCCGCCGAGGGCATCGCCGCCATGCTCATGGCCGCCATCGTTAATGCAGCCGGCAAGAATGGCCAGGTTAAGCCCGTCGTCGCCATCGTCGCAACGTTCGTGACCACCTTTGTCTCGGGCGTCATCTTCATGGTCATCAAGATGGCCATGCTCGGCGTGGTGGGCGAGCTCGCCGCAGCCATGCTGCCCGTGGTCGCCATGACCGCCGTGTTTAACGCCATTCTGGTCAGTGCCCTCTACCAGCCCATCCAGAAGGCACTGAAGCTCAACTAACCCGCTCGGCTTTACGAGCCACCCCATCTTGGCGTTCATTCGTCGCTCGCGTACCAAAGCACGCTTCGCTCCTCTTTCGCGCCAACCTGGGGCCCCTCGTAAAGCCGTCTCCGTGCTTCACCATCAAAGACTGTCCCAAACGACTAGCTTTTGGGGACGTTCTTAAACGACTGGTCATGTAAGAACGTCCATTGACTATGAAAGGTATCCATGAAAACGATCATCAACGTCGACGATGTCTCGTTCTCCTATGGCACGCAAACCGAGCAGGCGCTCAGCCACATCTCGCTCAGCGTGAACAAGGGAGATTTCATCGGCATCATCGGGCCCTCGGGCGCCGGCAAGTCCACGCTTGCCGCCTGCCTGTCGGGTGCCGTGCCCCACCACTACACCGGCACGTTCTTTGGGTCCGTCATGGTTGACGGCCACGACACCTGCGAGGTCTCGCTGACCGACGTGTCGCAAATCGTCGGCAGCGTGCTGCAGGATATCGACACGCAGATGGTCGCTTCGGTCGTCGAGGACGAGATGCTCTTTGGCCTCGAGAACTTTGGCGTTCCCCACGACCAGATCGAGCAGCGCGTGAGCGAAACGCTCGAGACCGTCGGCATCAGCGACCTGCGCGACCGCGAGATCGCCACCCTCTCGGGCGGACAGAAGCAAAAGGTAGCCATCGCCGCCATCCTCGCCATGCGTCCGCGCGTCTTGGTTCTCGACGAGCCCACCGCGGCACTCGACCCCGCCAGCTCCACGTTGGTTTTCGAGACGCTGCGTGAGGCAAACCGCGCACTTGGAATCACCATCGTCGTCGTTGAGCAAAAGGTCGCCCTGCTCTCAGAGTACTGCAACCGCGTGCTCGTGCTCAACCATGGCGAAATCGCGCTGCAGGGCGAGCCACACGAGGTCTTCGCGCATACCGATGAACTTCGTACCATTGGCGTCGACTGTCCCCGCGTCACGCGCATCTTCAATAGCCTCGAGGCCGATGGTCTGGCAAGCGGTACCCCTTGCCTGGATGTCGATGAGGCCGAGTGCCTGATTTCGGGCATCGTCGACCCCGCACACGCGGCCATCGAAGCCCAGGCGCCTGCCGGTTCCCCGCATGCACCGTCGTTGCGCCCTCATGCCAAGGACGCAGAACCCGTACTCACCTTCGACCATGTTGAGTTTGCCTATCCCAATGGCGGCGCCGCCGTACACGACCTTAGCCTGATGCTCTATCCTGGCGAGCTCGTGGGCATCGTCGGCCAAAACGGCGCCGGCAAGACCACGCTCACTAAGCTGCTCACAGGCCTGCTTAAGCCCGCCTCGGGCAGCGTGCGCGTCACGGGACTGGATACCGCAGCCGTTCCCACAAGCCGCATCGCCCGCGAAGTCGCAACCCTCTTCCAAAACCCCTGTCTCTTATACACATCTGACGCTGCCGACGATCTT
>URVF01000107.1 GCA_900551185.1 uncultured Collinsella sp.
TCTACACGCGTAAGATCGTCGGCAGCGTCAGATGTGTATAAGAGACAGGTATGAACGCTATCGCCGCAACGGCGCCATATAACGTTGAGGAGCCGCTGCAATCGAACAAGTAAAGCGGACACGCAAAGCACAGTGCCGACAGCATCGAATACGCACACAGCTGTGCAACAAGAAGACCAAATAGCCTGATAGATCGCACTGTTTTTGGCGCCAATGAAACGCTAATTCTTCGCATCCCAGCCATAAGCCTGCCCCCAAATACATACTGTTAGTATGTATTTAATGACTTGAAAAGGGCAGCCGTGGCTACCCTTACAAATCAATTACATACCGTCAGTATCTATATTACCACCCAGCACGGTTCCATACGTCCCAAATCTGAGCCGTTGTCTGGAGCACTTCATTACCCAAATCGAGCCCCACCGCGGCCGCCATCTGCGCCAAACATTGCGCGCGAGCGAGCATTCGATCCTTGGTCTCGAGCGGACGGAACAGCGGCAGCAGCCAAAGATTCGCCAACAACGATACGGCCTCAGCCGCTTCGCGCGGGCATTTGCACGCAATGGAGCCGTCGGCGATGCCCTCCTCGATCACTGGCAAAAGACAGCCATCGGCCGACTCGTCGAACGAGCCCTGGTACTGCATCGCCAGTAGACGCGAGCTTTTTACCGGATCTGCCGCAGGATGCATGCGTGCCCATAGCTCAATTTGCGGAACGACAGACTCGGGCGCGTACAGTCGCTTGAGCTTTTGGGCTCCCGTCATATTGCCAGCACCGAGTGTCGCGCGGCGGCGCTCAACAATCGGAGCCATTGCCCGATCAAATGCGGCGTTGAAAATCTCTTCTTTGCTCTTAAAGTGATGATAGACAGCACCCTTGGTCATGCCATCGAGGCGGTCGACGATATCTTGAATGCTCGTCCCCTCATAACCCTGTGCGCAGAATAGCTCCAGCGCCGCGTCGAGAATCTTCGCGACTGTCTCCTCGGGATATTTATTACGCCCCATAATCTGTCCATCCGCAACGCAAGTCTTGTGCCTCATTGCAGTATTTTAACGTTGCGGATGGCAGGCGGTCGATTCTACACCGCGGCGGGGCCGTGTTCGCCGGTACGGATGCGGATAACCTCCTCGACCGGCTCGACCCAGATCTTGCCGTCGCCGACGGCTCCGGTGCGAGCAGCGTTGCAGATAATCTCGACAATGCCGTCGACATGCTCGTCGGCGCAAATAAGGGTGAACTGTACCTTAGGGATCGTGTTGACAAGCAACTCGTTGCCGCGCACGTATTCCTTCCAGCCATGCTGCGCGCCGCAGCCCTGCACCTGGTTGATGGTCATACCACGAACATCAGCAGCAAACAGCGCGTCCTTAAGAACCTCAAGCTTCTCCTGGCGCACGATAGCCGTGATCTTTTTCATAATGAATTCCTCTCAATAATCAACGTATCCCTTTACATGAGACGCGGGTTTCACAGGTGCCGCAGATTGCCGCGAAAGAGGAGCGAAGCGTACTTAAGTACGTGAGCGACGATTGAACGGCAAGGTGCGGTGCCTGGGGAAGCCGTTAGTCAAGTCCGGAGAAAGAAGGATACGCGCTCTCGCCGTGCTGACTCGCATCCAGGCCCAGCGCCTCGTCGGCCTCGTCCACGCGCAGGCTGCCGTGGAACAGCGCCTTGACCACCGCGGCGATCACCAAGTCGAGCACCAGTACAATAGCGACCGTCACCACAATGCCCAAAATCTGCGAGACGAGCAGCGACACGTCGCCCGTGTAGAACAGGCCACCCTTACCGGTCCACGAGAGCTCCGGCACACAGAACAGGCCCGTGAGCACGCCGCCCAAGATGCCGCCGATGCCGTGGCAACCGAACGCGTCGAGCGCATCGTCGTAGCCAAACTTGGTCTTAAGATGGCTGATGGCCAGGTAGCAGACAGGCGAGACGATCAGGCCCATGACCAGCGCCGCCCACGGCTCGACAAAGCCCGCACCCGGCGTGACCACCACAAGGCCCGCAACCAGACCGGTGCTGGCGCCCACCAGCGTGGGGCGACCGGTATGCACGCGCTCGACGGCAAGTCACGAGACCATGCCCGCCGCGCTGGCCGTCACGGTGTTGAGGATGGCAAGCGCCGCCACGGCGTCGGCCTTAAACTCGCTGCCGCAGTTAAAGCCAAACCAGCCAAACCAAAGCAGCCCGGCGCCCAGCGCCACAAACGGCACGTTATGCGGACGGTAGCTCACCATGCCAAAGCCGCGACGACGGCCGAGCATTAAGCAAAGAATCAGACCCGTGAGACCGGACGAGATGTGCACCACGTCGCCACCGGCAAAGTCGAGCGCGCCGATGATGTCGCCGATAAAGGAACCCTCGCCGCCCCAGACCATGTGGGCGAGCGGCGCATAGACCACGAGCAGCCAAATGCCCAGGAAGGCCGTCATGGCACCAAACTTAACGCGGCCGGCCAGGCTGCCCGTGACGATAGCAGCAGTGATCATGGCAAACGCCATCTGGAAGGCGATGTTGATAATCTCCGGGTAGACGGCGCCGTCCGACGCGGTGCCCTCGGCCGCCTGCAGCACCTGGTTGAGTACCGGCAGGCACAGCAGCTGGTCAAGGCCTCCAATAAACGGGCTGGAACCGTCGCCGCCATAGGCCAGAGACCAGCCGGCAACAATCCACAGCACACCAACCAGGCCAATGGCACCAAAGCACATAAGCATGGTGTTGATGACATTTTTGCGCCTGGACAGGCCACCATAGAAAAACGCCAGGCCCGGTGTCATTAAAAACACGAGCATGGTGCAGATGAGCATAAACGTTGTCGAACCCGTATCGTACATTCGCTCCCCCTTGATCGCATGAACGTTGTCGGCGCCCATAATGCGGCTGAGGGACAACTGGTGTAGACCAGATACGGCGTTGTTAAACGCAGCGTTGTCGAATGGAAACGGTGCCGCAATCTTGGAAACGGCGCGGCAACGGGCGCGAAACGAACGGGAAATACGCGAGCAAGGAAGCCGCGAGCGCGCCCGTCCCGGCTAGCGGCGGAACAGCTCGCGGGCTCGGTCACGGAGGTCGGTAGCTCGGATGACACCTTCGTAGCGGTTGATGCGCAGGCGCGGGAAGGCATTGAAAAAGCGCAGGTCACGACGACTGAGTGACACGCTCGGTACCGGACGGCTCATGCGCTTGCCGGCAAGGCGACGGCTGAGCGACGGACGCGGCATGTTCGGCGCGGCATCGGCCACGCGGCGGGCGGCAAGCGCCAGGCCGCGAGCACCATCCGCGATAAACGTCGGCATCGAAGCCTTCTCGCGCAGGGCATCGAGCGCGGCGTCACCCAGCTCGGCCAGCCACGCGTTAACGGCACGGCTACGGATGTGCGTCTGTGCCACCGAGTCAATCGTAGAATCGGGAATACGTTCGAGCATGGAGTCGGACGCATCGGCGAGCGACTCGTTGATTCGGTCGGCAAGGTCGGCCCGGACGCGCTCCAGCTGATCGGATAGACGCCGCCAGCTCGCCAACGAGCACACCGCGTCGACCATCATCGCGACCGCGACGATAAAGGCGGACAGCCTCACAATCAGCACCGGCAGATGGCCAAGCAGCCCCAGCAATGCCGGCTCCACTAAACGGCAAATACACAACGCACCCAAGCCAAACGCGCAGGCCCAGTACAGACAGATGCGTCCGTGCAAGTTAAACGGCAGGTGCGAGTAATCCCAAAAGCGAGCGCCCGTTGTTTTTTCCAACAGCACGCCCACGCTGTACTCAATCACACTGCATACGAGCGCTGCAGCGACAAACTGGCTCGACGCGTCAGGAATCCCGCGCAACAGCAGCCAGCAGGCAATGCCGCCCGCGCCATAGATGGGGCAGCACGGCCCCAGCAAAAAGCCACTGTTGGCAAATCGTCCGTGATTGAGCATGGCGCATACTGTCGACTCCCATGCCCAACCGCAAAACCCGTAAAAGGCAAACGAGAGCACCAGCGCCGAGAGTGGGCAGGCGGCAAGCGTCGCGCCGCCAAACGCAATATCAATCGCGGTCCCCACCGTCTACCCTCTCCTCTTTTCGCTCGATGCTTTACTCACGCTATCGTCTGTCTCGTCCTTGCGCCGCAGACGACCGGCGACCGTCTCGCGCAGGGCGCACCATTTATCTGCCAGGCATACAATCCAAGCCTCACGACACGTCGGCGGCACAGGCACCAGCGGAAACATATGCCGCACGATAATATTCCGCTCGCGCGACGTCAGCTCAAAATCTTCCTCCGCGCGCGCCAGGGCAAAAAACGGATGACGAAAGCCATGCAGGCGATGGCTCGGATCGGGATCGTGCCAGTCATAGAGAAAGTAATCGTGTAACAAGGCTCCGCGCAGCAGCGAGGCATGGTCGATCGAAATGCCAGCACGGCCCAAGTGCTCGGCAAAGGACAGACTTGCCCGTGCTACTGAAGTCACATGTGCATAGACCGTCACGTCGCCATGCTGGATAAACTCGCGCGTCAGGTCCAAGCGGCCCGCCTGGGCGAGCTGGCGGGCGGCATCGTCGACCTCGTGCGCGATTTTCTCGGCACGAACGGCATCGGACATGCTGCCTCCTTCCAGCGGCTCACGGCGGCAAGCCACGGCCTGCACGTATTGAAAAAATCATCATCGAATCTATCAGTATGGCATCGGACAAAACGTTTTGCCCCACCAGTTGTCGAATTACCGCGCCGCCGTCACATATCAAACGCCAAAATGTGCGAGACTGTCTTGTGCAATTGTGTCGGCCGAGGGAGCGCCGGCGCTCGATTCGCATGGAGTAACCCACAACGATGCTGCTTACGCAAACGACAACGCCCGAGGACGTCAAGGCTCTCGACCGCGCCGAGCTTCCGCTGCTCTGCGGCGAGATCCGTCAGGCAATCCTCGAAAGCTCCGCCGCCGTCGGCGGGCACGTTGCCCCCAACCTGGGCGTCGTTGAGCTTACGGTTGCGCTTCATCGCGTGTTTAACTCCCCCATCGACAAGATTGTCTTTGACGTTTCGCACCAGACCTACGCCCATAAGGCGCTGACCGGGCGCGCGTACACTTATATCGACCCGAAGCGTTATGGCGAGGCCTCTGGCTTTGCCAATCCCAACGAGTCCGAGCACGACCTGTTCGCCATGGGCCATACCTCCACGTCGGTGAGCCTGGGCTGCGGTCTGGCGCACGCGCGTGACCTGGCGGGCGACACGTATAACGTCATCACCATCATTGGCGACGGCTCGCTTTCGGGCGGCCTGGCGTTTGAGGGCTTTAACAATGCCGCCGAACTCGATAGCAACCTGATCATCGTCGTCAATGACAACGACCAGTCCATTGCCGAGAACCATGGTGGCCTGTATCGCAATCTGGCCGAGCTGCGTGCCAGCAACGGCGCCTGTGAGCGCAACGTTTTCCGCGCGATGGGGCTCGACTACCGCTATCTGGACGCCGGTAACGACGTGTTGGCCCTAGTCGACGCGCTGCAGGAACTGCGCGATATCGATCACCCCATCGTGCTGCACGTCTCGACCGCCAAGGGCAAGGGCTTTGAGCCGGCCCAGAGCGACCCCGAACACTGGCATCATGCTGTCTCTTATACACATCTCCGAGCCCACGAGACTAGGCATGATCTCGTA
>URVF01000108.1 GCA_900551185.1 uncultured Collinsella sp.
ACGAGATCATGCCTAGTCTCGTGGGCTCGGAGATGTGTATAAGAGACAGCCACAAAGAAGCCGTCGACGCCGGTGGCCTTAAGCTGCGGCAGGTCGGCCGTCTTGACGCCGCCGCCCACCACGATGGGCACGGGGCTTGCCGCGTGAAGTGCGGCCAGGTCCTCAAAGCTCTTGGTGATGATAGAGCCGTCGGCCGCGCGTCCGCAGTCGCGCTTGGTCTCGGTCTCGTGGAGTGGGCCGATGCCCAGGTAGTCGACTAGGCTCATGTCGGCGGTCTTGACGTACTCGAGCATCTCCTCGCAACGGGCCGAAAGGCCCACGATGGCGTCGGGACCCAGCAACTTGCGACAGACCTCGACGGGAATATCGCTTTGGCCCACGTGCACGCCGTCGACGGCAATACCCTGCTCGCGTGCGGCAAGCACACAGTCCAGACGGTCGTCGATCAGCAAGGCGACCTGACCGGTCTTGCCGGCCTGAGCGATTGCCTGCGCGGCGTCGCCGGTCAGCGCAATGATCTCGCGGGCGCTTGCCACCTTGGAGCGCACCTGGATGCAGGTAAAGCCGGCGTCGAGCGCCTGGGCCACCACATCGCCCACGGGGCGCCCGAGCGTGTTTTCGGGGCCGAGTACCAGATAGGCCGAGATATCAAGGTTGTCGCGGATGCTCATCGTGCTTCCTCCTGCTTCTTGATCTGTGCTTCCATGCGCTCGAGCTTGCCGGTCATGGTGTCGGTAAATCCGGGCCGGATATCGGCTTTGAGCACGACTTCGGTGCGGATGCCCTTGCTCGCCAACACAAAGGTTGCGTCGCGCACGACCTGCATGACCTCGTCCCAGTCGCCCTCGATCTCGGTGAACATCGAGGTGGTGCGGTTGGGAAGGCCGCTCTCGCGAATGACGCGCACGACCTCGGCGACCTCGGCGGACAGCTCATCGCCGGTGCCGCACGGGGCGATGGCCACAGCGACGAGCGTGTTCATGCCGGTATTGGTTGCAGGCTCGGACATGGCTTATGCCTCCTCGAGCTCGAGTCGGTTATCGGCGATGTCCTGGGCGCTCGCGCGGTAGAGCTCATCGATAAAGGCGACCTTAAAGCTCGCCGGGGCGTCGGCGACAGCGGCGGCACGCGAGCCGGCAACGTTGTAGACGGCGGCACCGCAGACGGCTGCCGTAAACGGATCGGCGGCGCAGGCGTACACGGCCAGCACGCCGCCCTGCGAGCAGCCGCAGCCTGTGATCTTGGACATGAGCGGGCTGCCGCCGTGGGACTTGGCCACGGTCGTGCCGTCGGTGATCAGGTCGACTTCGCCCGAGACCACAACGGCGCCACCGGTGTAGCGGGCGAGCGCCACCGCGGCATTGCGAGCGGCGTCTACCGTGTCGGTGGTATCGACACCGCGTACGCGGCTCAGATCGGCCGCCTCGCCCTCAAGACCCCACAGGCCGGCGAGCGCGATGATCTCGGAGGCGTTGCCGCGCACGATGGCGGGCTTATACTGCTTGAGCTCGTTTACCAACTGGGTGCGCAGGCTACCGATGCCCAGGCCCACCGGATCGAGCACCCAGGGCTTGCCGGCGTCGTGTGCCGCCTTCGCCGCGCGGGGAATCGTCTGCTCGTAGATGGGGAAGAGCGTGCCCATGTTGAGATAGATGGCGCCGCCGCCGGCAACGAGCGCCTCGCCCTCGTCGGGCAGATAGACCATGGCGGCCGAACCGCCCACGGCGAGCTGCGCGTTGGCGACAAAGTCGATCGTCACCGTGTTGGTGATGGAGCCTGCCATCGGATTGGTGGCGCGAATCTCATCCACGGCCTTGATCACATGTTGCTTAAGCTGTTCCGAATCAATCACTGCACATGCCTCCTTGGCATAGAAAAGGGGCGCTGTGCATAGACAGCGCCCCTGTAAAGGCGGCATGCTCCCTACGCCAGCATTAACTGACAGGTTCAAAGGATTGGGCCCCATGCCCTCTCAGCCTTGTGGTTTGCACCGCCGGCACTCCCGCATCGAATCTGTTGTTCCCTATACTAGCGCACCGTTACAATGGTTGCGGTGAAAATGACTGGGGGACTCTATGATCAAACTTGTGCTGACCGATATGGACGATACGCTGATTCCAGCCGGGCATGACGGCGCCAGCGACTACGCCATTGAGGGTATTCATGCCATGCAGGCGGCTGGTCTGCACTTTGGGCCGGTTTCGGGTCGTCAGCCGTCCGCGATGGGCTGGATGTTCAAAAACCGTTCCGAGTGTTTTTCGACCGGTGCGTTCTGTAACGGCCAGGTGATGTTTGTCGACGGCGAAGTAGTCGCTTCGCGCGTAATCGACAACGATGCTCTGATACGTTTGGCTGACTATCTGGAGCAAGAGACCGACGATACATTTCTAAAAGTCTACAGCCTGGGCGATGACTTTTGGGGTAACGATGCCTATTGCGTGACGAGCAATCCCGAGCGTGTACGTCGCGCTATGGAGTCGGGCGGCAATGCGTGGCTCAAAGGCGAAGAGGCCCCGTGCCGTCCCGTCGTCGATGGCGCGCCGGTGTTTAAGGCGAATATCTGGAGTGCCCGTTCGCGTGAGGAGCTCGCGGAGCTACGCGAGCGCGTTGCCGTTGAGATGCCGGAACTCTCGCTTGTGTTTCCCAACAACCGAGTGCGCCTGTTCGACATCCTTCCGGATGGTTGGGACAAGGGCTGCGCTGCACTGGAGCTGGCGCGCGCCTTGGGCCTGACGCCCGACGAGGTGGCCGTATTTGGCGATTCCGATAACGATCTGCCCATGATCGATGCCGTTCCCAACTCCGTTGCAGTCGCCAATGCCAACGAGGCCGTCACGGCTGCCGCGCGCTGGCATATCGGCGCCGCGGCAGATGATGCGGTCGCCGGGGCTCTGCATCAGATTGCCGCCTGCGCTGCGACGGGGGAAATGCCGCCGTTTATGCGTCAGGAGGGTGCAGCCGACGCGAATCTCGCGAACAGCTAAGGAGACAGCCATGAAGCTCCAGCAGCTCAGATATGTCGTCAAAGTTGCCGAATGCGGCAGCATTACCGAGGCCTCGCGCCGTCTCTTTGTGTCGCAGCCTTCGATTACCGCGTCGATTCGCGATCTCGAAAACGAGATGGGTGTGCACATCTTTGAGCGCACCAACAAGGGCGTCATTGTGTCCGAGGAAGGCGAGACCTTCTTGGGCTATGCGCGCCAGGTACTCGACCAGGCCGACCTGCTCGAGGGCAAGTACAAGGGCGCATCCGAGCAGGTGCCGCACTTTAGTGTGAGCTGCCAGCATTATTCCTTTGCCGTTAACGCGTTTGTTGACGTGATCCGCGAGTTCGATGCCGCGCGTTACGACTTCACCCTGCGCGAGGAGCAGACTCACGAGATTATCGAGGATGTCGCGCATATGAAAAGCGAACTGGGCATCCTATACTTATCCGAGCATAACCGCGAGGTCATCGAGCGCATGCTGGTGGCCAACGAGCTCGTGTTCGAAGGACTCTTCTGCGCCACGCCGCATGTCTTCGTCTGCGCCGACCATCCGCTGGCGGACCGCTCCAGCGTGACGCTCGAGGATCTGGAAGACTACCCGTTCCTGTCCTACGAGCAGGGCAGCTACAACTCGTTTTACTATTCCGAGGAGCTGACCTCGACGTTCGAGCGTCGCAAAAATATCCGCGTGCGCGACCGTGCGACGTTGTTCAATTTGGCCATGGGCCTCAACGGCTACACGGTATGCTCGGGCGTGATCAGCCACGAGCTCAACGGCCCCGGCATTATCTCGATTCCGCTCGACGTGGACGAGTACATGGAGATTGGCATCATCACGCGCAAGAACACGACGCTTACGCGCTACGGTCGGGCCTATATCGACGCGATTCGTCAGCATATCTAGACTGCTGTGCTCCGCACGGTTCAAGTCTCTTTATGACAGTCCAGACTGATATAGGAAACATCTATATCAAACTGTTATAAACGTATATTTTACGATGGTCATATGAGCGCTCATACTCTGTCCCAGCAAAGCAACCAATGCAAAGGGAGATATCTATGAGCACTTCGATTCAACCGAACGCGCCGTTTCGCGCCGATATCGTCGGCAGCTTTCTTCGTCCGCAGGCTGTAAAGGACGCCCGTGCCGCCTATGTCGCGGGTAAACTCGACGCTTCCGGCCTTAAGGCCGTCGAGGACGATGCCATTCGCGATTTGGTGGCCAAGCAGAAGTCCGCTGGCCTGCAGGTGATTACCGATGGCGAGTTTCGCCGCAGTTACTGGCACCTCGACTTTATGTGGGGGCTCAACGGCATTGAACGCCGTACCTCGCGTACGGGCTATATGTTCCACGACGAGGAGACCACAGCCGACACCGCCGTGGTAACCGGCCCCATTAGCGGCGAGAACCATCCGTTCGTCGAGCACTTTAAATTTGTCAAGGCGCTCGAGGGGGAGGGCCAGGTCGCACGCCAGACCATTCCGGCGCCGATCCAGACGTTCTCCGAAGTCACGCTCGACCGCTGCGACGGCCAGCAGGAGAGCCTGCGCGCTGTCTATAAGACCGATGAGGAACTTGCCGACGCCATCGCAGCCGCTTATCGCACGGTGATCGCCGACCTGTACGCAGCAGGCTGCTGCAACATCCAGTTTGATGACTGCACCTGGGGCATCTACTGCGACACCGATTTTGTCGCCAAAACCGGCATGAGCCCGGTTGACCTGCAAAAGGTAAGCGAGCTGGGCGTGGCGCTCAACAACGCCGCCATCGAGGGCAAGCCCGACGATCTGGTTATCAACACGCACGTGTGCCGCGGCAACTACCACTCCACCTACGCTTTTGAAGGCGGCTACGATCCCATCGCACCGTACCTGTTCGCACATGAGAATGTCGATGCGTTCTATCTGGAGTTCGACACGCCGCGCGCCGGCGGCTTTGAGCCGCTCAAGTACGTCGCTCCCGGCAAGAAGGTCGTGCTGGGCTTGGTAACCACCAAGGCGGCAGAGCTCGAGAACGAGGATGTTATCGTCGAGCGCATCCGCGAAGCCGCAAAGTACGTGCCGCTCGAGAATCTGTACCTGTCGCCCCAGTGCGGCTTTGCCAGCTGCGAGATTGGCAACAAGCTGACCGAGGACGAGCAGTGGGCAAAGATCGCGCTGGTCAAGCGCATTGCCGAGCGCGTTTGGAAGTAACGCTACCGTTTGCAGGTGGCGGCGCGTGCGAGGCATTGCGTATCGCGTACAATGGTTCGGATCGTATCGTTCGGGCAGGTTATCCGATATGCCTGATCGCCCTTCCATCATGAAAGGACATCCATGCCCCAGTTCTCGACGCCCACCGTATCTGAACTCGAGGAGACTGTCGCATAGTAGCTGCGTTCAGCCAAATTAAAAATGGCGTCCATGCGTGTGTACGCGTGGACGCCATTTTTAATGCGTCAGTATCCAGTGGATGCCGCGCGCCATGCGCAGGTCAGTTTGGGCAAAATGATTGCCGGGGTTGAGCTCCAGCGTTGTTGGGATGTCGCGCTCGATAAACAGCTTTTCCATCGCGCGCGTATCGTCGAGTACGTGCCGCATCATGCGGCTGTCTCTTATACACATCTCCGAGCCCACGAGACTAG
>URVF01000109.1 GCA_900551185.1 uncultured Collinsella sp.
TGAGCTGGGCGTTGCTTACGCGGGAGTTGGGGATAAAGCAGACCTTCATGACCTCGTTGACGCGCGGGTCATTGTTGATGACCTCGGCCACGGAGTTAATGAGGCGGATGGTCTCCTTGGCAAAGGTGTAGCTCGAGGCAGCCTTGCCGCTAAAGATGAAAGTCGTCGGCGTCACGTGGAGGTTGGGATCGGCGATGCGACGGTTGTAGATGTCCATCACCTTCATGATGTTCATGAGCTGGCGCTTGTAGGCATGGAAGCGCTTTACCTGAACATCGAAGACGGTGTTGGGGTCAATGACCAGACCGGTCTCGGCCTTAACGTAGGCGGCCAGGCGCTCCTTGTTGGCGCGCTTGGAGGCACCCACGACCTTCAGGAACTCGGTGTCGTTCTGGAACTCCTTGAGTTTCTCCAGCTCAAAGGCGTCCTTGAGCCAGCCATCGCCAATGGCCTCGGTCACGAGCTTGGCGTAGGTTGGGTTGGACTCGGCAAAGAAGCGACGGTGCGAGATACCGTTGGTCTTGTTGTTGAACTTCTCGGGCGTTAAGGCATAGAAGTCCTTGAGCACGATGTTCTTGATGATGTCGGAGTTGATCTTTGCCACGCCGTTGACGCTGTGGCTGCAGATCACGGACAGGTTGGCCATGCGAATCTCGCCGTCCCACAGAATGGCGGTCTGGCGCAGACGCTCCTGCCAGCCCTCCTGTGTGGTGTCGAACGACTCGTGCCAACGACGGCTGATCTCGTCGATGATCTGATACACGCGGGGGAGGAGCTTGGAGAACGTGCCGATGGGCCACTTCTCCAGAGCCTCGGGCAGGATGGTGTGGCTGGTGTAGCTCACGACCTGCGTCACGATGTTCCAGGCGTCGTCCCACTCGAGCCTCTTCTCGTCGATGAGGATGCGCATGAGTTCGGGGCCGCACATGGCGGGGTGGGTGTCGTTGGTGTGGATGGCCACAAACTGCGGCAGCAGCTCCCAGTTCTCGCCGTGCTCCTTCTCAAAGGTGTCGAGCAGGCTGTAGATGCCGGCCGAGACAAACAGGTACTCCTGCTTAAGGCGCAGCAGTCGGCCGTGCTCACCGGCGTCGTTGGGGTAGAGGATGGCGCTGATGGCCTCGGCCTCGGCGCGCTCAGCATCGGCCTGGGCGTAGTCGCCGCGGTTGAAAGCCTCAAGGTCAAAGTGCTCCTCGACCGGCTCGGCGGCCCAGACGCGCAGTTTGTTGACGGTCTCACCGGCATAGCCCACCACGGGGATGTCATAGGGGACGGCCAGGATGTCCTGCGTGTCCACGGTGCGGTAGAACGTGCGGCCGTTCTCCTCAAAGCCCTCAACGTGGCCACCAAACTTAATGGTCACGGCCTTGTCCTGACGACGGACCTCCCAGGGATAGCCGTGGGTGAGCCACTCGTCGGTGGCCTCGACCTGGCTGCCGTTGACGATCTCCTGCTTAAATAGGCCGTAGCGGTAGCGCATGCCGTTGCCGTAGCCGGCAATGCCCTCGGCTGCCATGGAATCCAGGAAGCACGCGGCCAGACGGCCCAGGCCACCGTTGCCCAGCGCCGGATCGGGCTCCTGGTTCTCGATGACGGACAGGTCAAAGCCCATGTCGTCGAGCGCCTCGGCGACCATGTCGCGCACGCCAAAGTTGAGCAGATAGTTGTCGAGCAGGCGACCGATCAAAAACTCGATCGAGAAGTAGTACACGCGCTTCTTGCCCTCGGCGGTGGCACGGGCGTCGCTCTTGGTGGCAACGGTGCGGGCCTTTTCGGCCACGAGCTTGGCCAGGGCGTTAAAGCGGTCGAGGTCGCTGGCGGCCTCGACGCTCTTGCCGCTGATGCTCATGACTGCATCGCGATAGAGCTCGGTAAACTCCTGCTTGTTGTCGAAGATCTTATTCATACGTTCCTTTCCCCCGGGGATGTTTCTCCCGGAACGGTTATGACATGTATCCTACGCCCCCGCGGGGCGGGTAATTACAGCGGTAACACCTTTGTTACGCTTTCTTGGCATGGGCCTTAACGGCAGCTGCCTTGGCCTTGGGAGCAGCCTTTTTGGTGGCTGCCTTCTTGGCCGTGGCGGGCTTGGCCGAAGCCTTGGCTGCGGGCTGGGTAGCCTTCGCCTTGGCCGGAGCTTTCTTAGCAGCCGCACGCTTGAGCTTCACCGAGGACGTGCGCTTCTTGGGCGCGGCCTCGGGAGCCTCAACCACCGGCGGCTTATAACTGCTGGGACCGCGGCGCTTGAGCACCACGCCAGCCAGGCCGGGCATCTTGATCTCAATGGAGTCCATCTGCCCGTTCCAGGGATAGGGCTCGCTCGAGCAGGTGTAGGGCTCCTCGCCGGCATAGCCGCTGCCGCCAAACTCGGGACGGTCGGAGTCAAAGATGACCTCCCAGTCACCCTCGCGCGGCACGCCCACACGGAAGCTCTCGTAGCTCGCCGGGTCAAAGTTGATCAGGATCACCAGGTCGTCGTCGATGTCCTCGCCCTGGCGCACAAAGCTCACGATAGACTGCTTGGAGTTGTCCGCGTCGATCCAGGTAAAGCCGTCGTCGGTGTATCCGCGCTCGTACAGGGCGGGCTCGGCGGTGTACAGGTGGTTGAGCGCCTTGATAAACGCCTGATGATGCTTGTGGGTCTCGTACTCCTCGGTCAGGAACCACTGGATGGACTCGTAGTAGCGCCACTCGATAAACTGGCCGATCTCGTTGCCCATAAAGTTGAGCTTGGCACCCGGGTGCGTCATTTGGTAGAAGGCCAGCGTGCGCAGGCCGGCAAACTGGCGCCACCAGTCGCCCGGCATGCGGCCGATCAGCGAGCACTTGCCGTGCACGACCTCGTCGTGGCTCAGCGGGCAAATAAAGTTCTCGGTAAAGGCGTACATAATAGAGAACGTCAGCAGCCCGTGGTTGCCGGGGCGCCACGGAAAATCGGTCTGCATGTAGTGCAGGGTGTCGTTCATCCAGCCCATGTCCCACTTGTAGTGGAAGCCCAGGCCGCCGTCCTGCGGCGGATAGGTCACGAGTGGCCACGCGGTGGACTCCTCGGCCATCATCATCACATCGGGGTAGTGCGCCTCTACAGCGCAGTTGACTTGACGGATAAACGCGCTGGCGTCCAGGTCCTCCTCGGTACCGTACTTGTTGAACTTCTTTTGGCCGGGATCGTCGATGCCAAAGTTGAGGTACAGCATGCTGGACACGCCGTCCATGCGGATGCCGTCCACGTGGAAGTTCTCGAGCCAGTACAGCACGTTGGAGACCAAGAAGGAGCGGACCTCGCCGCGGGCGAAGTCAAACTTGTGCGTGCCCCAGTTGGGGTGAATCTCGTGCTCAAACAGCATGTGGCCGTTAAAGGTGGCAAGGCCGTGGGAGTCGGCGCAAAAACCGCCGGGCACCCAGTCCATGATCACGCCGATGCCTGCCTCGTGGCACGCATCGATAAAGTGCATGAGCTGCTGCGGGTTGCCGTAGCGCGACGTGGCGGCGTAATAGCCGGTCGTCTGGTAGCCCCAGGATCCATCGAAGGGATGCTCCATAAGCGGCATGACCTCAATGTGCGTATAGCCCATGTCGCGCACGTAGTCCACGAGCTCCACCGACAGGTCGTCGTAGGTGTAGAACTCGCCGCGCTGCGCGGGGAAGGGGTCCATGGGGCCGGGGTAGTTGCCGTACTCGTCGGGCTCGCCCTGCGGCGCATCGCCGTGGCGCTTCCACGAGCCAATATGTACCTCGTAGATGTTAAGCGGCTGCGACATGTGGTTGTGGCTGGCGCGGCGCTTGAGCCACGCGGCGTCGTTCCACTTGTAGCCATCGAGGGTCCACAACACGCTGGCGGTACCCGGAGGACACTCGGCCTTAAAGGCATACGGATCGGCCTTGTAGAGTTTTTCGCCCTCGTTGGTCTCGATAAGGTACTTATAGAGCTGGCCCTGTTCGGCGCCAGGAATAAAGCCTTCCCAAATAGCGCTCGTATGCATGGGCACCAGCGGGTTGGCTTGTTCATCCCAGTTGTTAAATTCGCCAATGACGTGGACGCTCTTTACGTCGGGCGCCCAAACGCAAAAGCGCCAGCCGCGCGTACGGTTTTGCGTGTCGGGGTGAGCGCCCATCTTTTCCCAGCTGCGCTCCCACATTCCAATGCCAAACAGGTAGACATCGTCCTTGGAGAGCTCCGGTGCATGCGGGGCAGCTTTACGGGTAGCGGGCTTTTTTGTTGCTGGCTTTAGCTTTGTATCGCTCACGTTTGATCCCATCATGACGCGGCAGCGTGTTGCCTTGGTGACTAGATGCGAAAGGTCCAAGGCTGCACGAATCGAAGGGACGGCGATAGTTCTATGATTCGTTCCACCTCGCGTGCTCGGTGGAACTTTCGGCAGAAACTACGATAACACCTGTGCGTTAGTTTTATGGACGAAAGCGGATTTGCGGGGGCGTTTAATCGGTAAGCGACATGTTTATACCACTGGCAGAATTGCTGTGGTAAAACTCTTGACAGTTTTACCAATTAGGGTTTCAAAATTGTTAGCCTGACGTTTGGTAAAACGTTTTTAGCAGGTTGTTTACCATTTGACATCGAAAGGTTCGTTTATGTCCCAGACCGCCGCTTCCAAAGTCGCTTTTATTTTCGATTGCGACGGCACACTGGTTAATAGCACCCCCGTATGGGCCTATGCCCAGCCCGAGTTATTGCACCGCCACGGGATTGACGTGACCGTGGATGACTTTGCCCAATTTGAGCACCTGTCGCTGGAGGACGAGTGCCAGGCCTACCACGACACGTGGGGCATTGGCGAGAATGGCGAGGAGCTGTATCGCGAGCTGGGCGAGATTTTGATTGATGGGTATTCTAAGGTGCCGCCGCGCGAGGGGCTCCTGTCATTTTTGGAGCAGGCGAAGGCGGCGGGCATTGCCATGTGCGTGGCCACGTCCACGCCGGCCGAGCTGGTGCAGTCTGCGCTCGCTGGTGCCGGGCTCGACGCTTACATGGAGTTTGTTACCACGACGGGCGAGGCGGGACGCTCCAAGCAGTTCCCCGATGTGTACGAGCTGGCGCTACGTCGCCTTGAGGAGCGTCACGGGTGCGAGTTTGAGCGCGCTTGGGTGTTTGAGGACGCGGTCTTTGGCCTTAAGAGCTCTGGCACCGCCGGCTTTAAGCGTGTGGGTATTTATGACCCGCACGGCCGCATGAAGCGCGACGACGTGCGCGCCAACTGCGATATCTTTATCGACAGCTACGAGGAGCTGGATCTGACCCGCATGCTTGCATTTGAGGGATAGGCGAGGGCTGTGGCTTGCAAGGTGTTAGTGGTCTGCGGCTCGCCCGTGGTGGCGAGCGCGGATCTGTTGCGTAGGCTAGCGGGGGAGTGCGACCACGTTGTCGCCGTGGACCGCGGACTCGACGCACTGCTGGGCGCAGGGCTGGGCTGTGACGTATATGTGGGAGATGCCGACACGGTGAGCGACGCGGGTCGCGCGTTGGTCGATGCCGCCATCGACTTTGAAGTTGAGCGCCACGACCCGTACAAGGACCTGTCTCTTATACACATCTGACGCTGCCGACGATCTTACGCGTGTAGA
>URVF01000110.1 GCA_900551185.1 uncultured Collinsella sp.
TACACGCGTAAGATCGTCGGCAGCGTCAGATGTGTATAAGAGACAGGAGCATGTCTACGTGGATGCCGCGGATACCGCGCGGACCCTTGTCCACATCAATCGTCCAGATAGCCGAGTCGCGGCGCTGCCCGCGCACGAGTCCCACGCCGGTCTTCATGACGGCGAACAGGAAGATATAGAGCAGGGCGACCAGGACGATGCGGCCTGCAAAAAGGACGATATCGATGTTCATAAGCGACTATCCCCTAAATTCAAAGGTGCTCAGGCCAAACGTCAGCAGATCGCCGTTGCGCAGCGGGCAGCGCGTAATGCGGCGGTTGTTGACGAGCGTGCCGTTGGTGGAATTGAGGTCCTCGATCGACCAATCCGAGCCCGTAAAGGTGAGCTGGGCGTGGCGGCGCGACACGTTGGGGTCGCGCAGGGCAATGTCGGAAACTGAGCGCTCGCGACCGATGGTCACCTGTGCGGAGGTGATGCTATGGCTCTCGCCGCTCACGACGTCAACGAGCTGGGCGAGCGGGCGCTGCGGGGCGCGAGTGCTCGCCATGTTGGAGGCGATGCCGGCTGCGGTGCCTAGGCCCACGGCGGCACCGGTCGCGGCGGCTCCGCCCATGCCGGCAAGCGCGTCGCGCGAGACGGTCTGCGGCACCGGGATGGGTGCGGCGGCGGGGTCGGGGACGCTAGGCGCGAAGGGGTCTGCCACGGCAAGCGGGTCGGGAGCGGCGGCGCGAGGCGTCGGCTGCTGCTGCTGCGGGGCAGCAAACTGCTGCTGGCCGGCGCGCGGGGCGCTGGCGGCACGGCTTGCCGCGGAGTTGTTCTGGCCCAGGCCGTTTTGATAGGCGCGCTCTTCTTCGTACAGGCGGCCGAGCGTGGGGGCATCGACGTTCTCGGCAAAGACCGAGAACTTGCCGGCGCGTAGCTGCGGATCGATCATAAAACGCACGAGGGGCTCGCCGACAAAGACATAGCGGCGCTTTTCGGCCTGCGCCTTCACAAACTCGCGGACCTCGCGCGAAAGCTCGGGGTAGAACGGGGCGAGCATGGGATCGTCGTCGGCGGCGATAAGGATGGTATAGAGTGCCGGCGCCGTGTTGACGCCGTTAATCACCAGAGTCTGATCCTCCATGTCGCGAGCGGCCTGCTTGGCAAGCTTCTTAAAGGAGAACGGGGCACGGGTGGCACCGAAGATGCCGGCCACGTGGTCCTCGAAGATGTTCAGGAAGTTCACGAAAGATCACTCTCCGTATAGGTTCTTTGGTATCCGAGCAAATATAGGCATATCCCAACGATTATAGAGGATAGGGTTCCCGCAACCGCCGCCTTGGCGACGACCGCGGCTGCAAGGCTGGCAATTTCCATATGGTGTGCAAGACAGGACGCCGCTGCGCAGCCGATGCCGCTGACAGCGATGGCGGCGATTGCGGCAAGGTTTGAGCCCTGATTGGCACGCTTGGCATGGGCATTGAGCAGCGCGGATGACGCTGCGGCAGTTGCCGCGACCAGCACAAAGGCAGCCCAAAGGAGTGGGTCTCCCAGCGCTGCGGCAACGTTACCGAGCCCCAGTACGCCTCCGGCTGAAAGCGCGACCGTGGCCAGACGGGCAAAAAGCGCGCCCATGCCCGTTGCCGCGGCGGCGCTTGCCGGGCCGAGCCAAAATGACGCGACGCCGGCGGTGACCCCAGCTGCCAGGAAGGTATTGCCGGTCAGACAGCCAAGCGCGAGTGCACAGGTGAGTGCGGCGCTCGCGGCAGCCTCGGTGCGACCCCAGGCGATCCACCAACCGGACATGGCGGTGGCAAAGATCACCGCGACGGGCAACATCGACAGGACGCCCTGTGCCTGCATGGTGGCGTTTGCCATGAGCACCAAAAAGCCCACAGCCGAGATGGCCGAGCCAATCTGGGGGGCCAGGCCGGCCGCCGCTCCGATCGCGATAGCCGCAATGACCAGGCCGGGAAGCGCCGCGACGCCGGCCGTCTGCATCAGCAAAAAGCTAAAGGCGCCGCACGTTAGCGCCGAGATAGCGTGCATGGCGTAGTCGCGCGCATGGCTCCAGCGCGTGCCTGCCCAGCCGAGTGCGGGGTCGACTTCGATGGTGTCGTCCTCGTAGTGCGACGGCTCGATATCGTCGAGCTCCTGCTCGTCATCCGAAAGTTCGCCAACCATTTGCTCCAGGCTGCGACGGCCTTCGCGCACGCTGCCCAGACCGGCAAGGAGCTGGTCGCAAAATGCCTCGATGCTGTTGGGGCGGTCCTGCGGCATGGGGGAGAGCGCGCTCATGAGCGCGGCCTCGGCTCCCGGGGGAAAGTGTGGTATCAGCTCGCTGGGATAGGTGGCACCGCCGATGATGCGGCCGAGCGAGTCGGCGGGCGTGGCCGCCATAAAAGGAGCGCTGCCGCACAGGCCCTCGTAGATCACACAGGCGAGGGCAAAGACATCGGCGCGCTCGTCGACCGTGCCGGTCTCGATATCGAGCTGCTCGGGCGGCATGTAGCCGATGGTGCCGCCGCGTGAGCCGCCAAAGCCACCGGCGGACGACAGCCGCGCCATGCCAAAGTCGGTGAGCTTTACATTGCCCGAGTGGTCGATGAGCACGTTGGCGGGCTTAATGTCCAGGTGGAGTACGCCATTACTGTGGGCGAAGGTGAGCGCCTGGCCCAGGGCATCGGCAATGGCCGCGGCCTCGTCAAAGGTAAGTGAGTGGCCGTCCGCGCGGTGCAAAAACTCGGCCAGCGACATGCCATCGACATATTCCATAACCAGGTAGGCATAGGCTGTGTCGTGCGTAAAGTCGATAACCTGCACGATGTTGGGATGTTGAAGCATGGCGGCAGTGTGCGCCTCGCGCAGGACATCCATGATGTCGCTAGCGGGCATGCCGGCACCGTTGATAAGGGGGATGCGTTTAATGGCGACGCGGCGGCGCAGGTGCGTGTCGCGGCAGATCTCGATGGAGCCAAAACCGCCGGTCGCAAGTGTCTCGAGCGGCTGGTACCGCTTGAGCAGCTCGCGAGAGCTGGTGCCCTCCAAAGGAACGTCCGGCGAGAACCGGGCGGTATGTTGCGAGAAAAGCGGCATGGCCAACCCTCGTGCGTTTAAAGTTCGTTTGCGAGCGGCGGGCGCGGGGCCGAGCCGTTCGCGGTGGCATAGATGCTGCTAGTGTAGCACGCTCGGGTGCATGGGGAGGATAGCGGGATACGAGGCTGCCTGTCTGGCTTGGCCTTAGCGCTTCTTCTTGTTCTTCTTCTGCTTGCGCTGCTTGCCCTTGGTCTCCTGGAGCTTGTCGCCCTGCTTGGCCTCGGCGGCGGCCTTCTCGGCCTTCATTTTCTTCTTCTTGGTCTCGATGCGGAGTTTTTTGTTGATGCGCGCCTTAAGGAAGGGACCGAACTGTTCGGCATCGCCACGGACAAAGGTGTCCTTGGGGATCGTCACGCCCTGGTCGGCGAACATGGCCACAAAGATGCGCTCGCCGTCGAGCACGTGGTCGAGCTTTTCAAACGGGAAGAACTGCGACTTGCCGCTCTTGCCCCAAACCATCAGGCCGTCCTCGTTGGCAGCGACGCGGCGATAGCGGCCACCCATGGACTCGTCGGCCTCGACGGCGTCGATAAAGTCGCGGGCGAGGGTGTGGTGCAGGTTTTTGCTCCACCAGGCCAAAAAGGCGCCGAATACGATCAAGACGACGCCAAACTTGATCCAGTTGCCGCCGGCCACCAGCATGCCGATGCCGATGAGCGCGGCAATTGCCGCGGCGACATACAGCGAGCCGCGACGCCTGGGCGAGGCGACCAGGCGGGCGAAGTCGGTGACGAGGTCGTTTTCGTATTGGTACTCGTTGAGGTACAGGATGCCGTCGTCGGCTGCGGCCTGCTCCTCGAGCGCGACCTCGACCTGGTCGGCTGCTTCGGAGGGAACGAGGTTGCTCTCTGCGTCTGCCATGCTCTTTGGACTCCTATCGCGGCGGGCTCGCCGTACGGGTTATTATGGAATGCAGTATGCCGTGCGACCGCATGGCCGCCGCGGCAACAAGACTCAGTATACCCGGGGGAGCACCCATGGAATCGTTGTACCGAAAGTATCGCCCGCTCACCTTTGACTCCGTGGTGGGCCAGCAGCATATCGTCTCGACGCTCGAGCACGCCATCACCGAGGGGCGCCTGTCCCACGCCTACCTGTTCTGCGGACCGCGCGGCACGGGCAAGACCACCATGGCGCGCATTCTGGCCAAGGCGCTGCTGTGCCGCAATGCCGAGGCGGCGCGCGCCGAGGGTGCAAGCGGCTGCATGCCCGACGGTACTTGCGAGGAGTGCGAGCTCATTGCCGAGGGTAACCACCCCGATGTCTACGAGCTCGATGCCGCCTCCCGCACGGGCGTGGACAATGTGCGCGAGGAAATCATCAACTCCGTCAACTTTGCCCCGGTGCGCGGCAAGTACAAGATCTATATCATCGACGAGGTCCACATGCTCACGACGGCGGCGTTCAACGCGCTGCTCAAGACGCTCGAGGAGCCGCCGGCACACGTGATCTTTGTGCTGTGCACCACCGACCCGCAAAAGATTCTGGAGACCATCCTCTCGCGCTGCCAGCGTTTCGATTTCCATCGCATCGGCAACGAGGATATCGAGCGTCGCCTGGCATACGTGTGCGAGCAGGAGGGCTTCGATTACGACGATGAGGCGCTGGCTATCGTGGCGCGCCATGCCAAGGGCGGTATGCGCGACGCGTTGTCCACGCTGGAGCAGCTGAGCGTCTTTGGCAACGGTTCTGTGCATGCGGACGACGCCCGCTCGCTTTTAGGCGAGGTTTCGGACCAGATTCTGGGCGAGTTTTCCCGCGCCATTGCCGATCGCGATGTTGCCGAGCTCTATGGGCTGATCCGTGCGCAGGTCGAGGAAGGAAACGACCTGCTGGAGCTGACGCGCGACCTGGTGGCGCATGTGCGTGACGTGTACGTTGCCTGCGTTGCCGGTGCCCGTGCCGAGCTGTTTGAGGGCGGCTCCGAGCAGGCCGAGGCGCTTGCTGCCGAGGCCGCTGCCTTTGGCGAGCATCCTGCCGACCGCCTGGCCCGTGTGCTGACGGTGCTCGACGATGCCGCACTGGAGATGAGGGGCGCGAGCGACGTGCGCCTGGTGCTCGAGATCGCCTGCACGCGCCTGGCACGTCCCGAGGCCGATTTAACGATTGAGGCATTGGCCGAGCGCGTGGCCCGCTTGGAGGCCATGGTTGCCAACGGCGCCGTGCCGGCGAGCGTGGCTGCTGCTCAGGCCGCCGCGCCTGCAGCATCCGTACCCGCTGCTGCCCAACAGCCGACGCTAATTTCGGGCGCTCGTGCTGCCGCTCCGGCGGCATCCGCTGCCCCCGCTGCTACGTCCGCGCGCCAGGGCGGTATGCCTTGGGACCGTGGTGCTGCTGTTCCGGCTGCCCAGCCTGCGTCGCGTTCTGCGTCCGTGTCAGCTTCCAAGCCTGCAGCGCCTGCACCTCAGCCTGCGCCGACTCCGACGCCTCAGCCCGTTGCGGCTCTGTCTCTTATACACATCTCCGAGCCCACGAGACTAGGCATGATCTCG
>URVF01000111.1 GCA_900551185.1 uncultured Collinsella sp.
TCTACACGCGTAAGATCGTCGGCAGCGTCAGATGTGTATAAGAGACAGGTTTGGCAACATCACCACCAACCTCGCCACGCTGCAGGCCGGCGGTCACCCCGCCCTCGCCCTGACCGAGAACTTCGGTAACTACATCGGCGAACTCGGCGGCACCGGCGCCACGTTCATTGTCCCGATCATCTTCCTGCTCTTTATGCGCTCCAAGCAGCTCAAGGCCGTCGGCAAAGCCTCTGTCGTACCCGTGATGTTCGCCGTCAACGAACCGCTGCTGTTCGCCGCGCCCATCATCCTCAACCCGTACTTCCTGATCCCGTTCCTGTTTGCCCCCGTGGCCAACGTCCTCATTGGTAAGTTCTTCATCGACTTTTTGGGCATGAACGGCTTTATCTATGCCATGCCGTGGGCACTCCCCGGACCGATCGGCACCTTCATCGACACCAACTTCCAGCCGATCTCTCTGGTCCTGGTTGTCGTCCTGCTGGTCGTTGACTTCTTAATCTACTACCCGTTCTGCAAGGCCTACGACAACGTCCTGTGCAAGCAGGAGGCCGAGACCCTGGCCGAAGAAGAGGCCGAGGAGACCAAGGCCGTCAAGACCGCTGCCGCCCCCGCCGTTGAGGCTCCTGTTGTCGAGACCGCTTCTGCCACTGAGGCCTCCGCAGCTCCGTCCGCCCTTAAGGGCAAGGATCTGAGGGTTCTGGTTCTGTGCGCTGGCGCCGGCACCTCTGCACTGCTCGCCAACGCGCTTAAGGAAGGCGCCGACGAGCTGGGCATCGACATTACCGCCAACGCCGGTGCCTACGGCAGCCACTACGCCATCATGGACCAGTACAACGTCATCGTCCTGGCTCCGCAGGTTCGCACCTATTACAACGAGATGAAGGCCGACACCGACCGCCTGGGCATCACGCTGCTGTCGCCCAAGGGCAAACAGTACATCGACCTCACTAAGGATCCCAAGGGTGCCGTCGCCTGGATCGAGGAAAACCTCGAGGCATAAGACGCTGACGCCACCTGCCGCTCGCAGAAAAAAAATGGCCCGTGCATCGATGCTGAACTGCCTCCCATTTCTTGGACATGAGAAATGGGAGGCTTTTGCGCGTTGATTTGAGGGTGAAGCATGATGTCGAGGCCAGGAAGGCGGCCATAGGGCTCTTCGAGCTCGGACACGGGTATAAATCTGCCGCGATTGCCCTTTCGCTTCCCGCGGAAGCCGTGAGAAGATGGCAGGAGATATACCGCGCATTCGGGAGCGAGGTGCTGCTGCGCATGGACGGAAAGCAGGGCAGGTACACATACGAGCAGAAGGTCGCCGCCGCCTCCGCCGTCGTCGACGGCGGCATGACGAAGACCGAGGCGATGGCGGCGTTCGGCATAATGTCGATGTCGCCGCTCAAGAAGTGGTGCGCGCTATACCGCCGGGGCGGCGCGGAGGCCCTGCGCCCGAGGCCCAAGGGCCGGCCGAGCGGTTCCAGGGCGAGGCCGCGGACCCGCGAGGAGGAGCTCGAGGAACGGTGCCGTAGGCTCGAGGCCGAGGTGGCCTACCTAAAAAAATTACGCGCCCTGGTCGAGAGGGACGGGCTCTGACCAGGGCGAAGGCCGAAGCGGTCGCGGCCCTGCGCGCCGAGGGGCACGCGCTCGGGCACCTGCTCGCATGCGCCGAGCTCAAGCGGTCGACCTACTACTACGCCCTCGCGCACCCGCCGAGGCCCACGCGCGCCGAGCTCCGGGAGGCGGCCGCCGAGATCTTCTCGCGCACCGCCAACGGCTGCGGGCACCGGCAGATAGCGATGTGCCTCAGGGCGGAAGAGGGGGCCGTGATAGCCGACAAGACCGTGCTCAAGATGATGCGCGAGATGGGGATCCGCTGCGGGATCAGGCGCGAGACGGCCTACCACAGGTACAACTCGTACAGGGGCGTCGTCGGCAGGACGTTCGAGAACGTGATCGCGAGGGATTTCGACGCCGGGCCCCGTGGCAGAAGCTGGGGACGGACGTCACCGAGTTCAAGGTGGCTGGCGGTAAGGTCTACTGGGCCCCGACGCTGGACTTCTGCACCAAGGAGATCGTGGCGAGCGACATATCGACCACGCCCGACATGGCCCAGCAGGTGAGGATGCCCGACGAGCTGCTGTCCAAGATCCCCGAGGGCGTCGCCCCGACCATGCACTCGGACCGGGGCTGGCAGTACCAGCACGCCTCGTACGCATCCAGGCTCGAGGCCGCCGGCATCGTCCAGAGCATGTCCAGGAAGGCGAACTGCATCGACAATGCCGCCACCGAGCAGCTCTTCGGCCACGTCAAGGACGAGTTCTACAGGGGCCGCGAGTGGAAGACGTTCGAGGATTTCAAACGCGACCTGGAGGAATACATAGTCCACTGGAACACGAGCCGGAGGCAGGTAAGATTGAAGGGCCTGACCCCGGAGGAGTACCGGAATCAGGCCCTTGCGGCCTAGTCGCTATTTAGGGCGTCCAAGATTTGGGGCGCAGTTCATGCGTGATGCGCGGGCCATTTTGTTTAGACCGCACCCGTCCTCCTGTTCATCTTAATCTGTAACATCTAGCCGAGTTTTTGGGTCCCAGCTGTTACAGATCGAGGTGAACGCACAGGCCAAGCCAAAAATCTCAATCTGTAACATGTAGACCGCTTTTGACCGCTTAGATGTTACAGATCGAGACAAACAGATGGGTCAATCCAATCAATCTAGATCTGTAACACCTGGCTGGTCATTTCACTCCTAACTGTTACAGATCGAGACAAACGGAATAAGCCGGGCCGAATTGTCTAAATCTGTAACATCTAGCCGAGTTTTCGGGTCCCACCTGTTACAGATTTAGACGAGCAGGCCGAGCACGTCTACGCCCGCAGGTCCCTTACGCTGGAACGCTCGACCAACACGCCCGAGACGAGCGTACGGCTTCTGGAGCTCGGGGCTTCCAGACCTGCGACGACCTCGTTAAGCGCACGGATGCCCAGTTCGCGGTGGCGAAACTTCACCGACGTCAGAATCGAGTTGGGAATCGTCTTGTAGAGCTCATCGTCGAAGCCGATCACGGACACGTCGTCGGGCACATTGAGCCCTTTGTCACGTAGAGCCATCATCACGCCGTTTGCCATGCAGTCGTTAGCAGCGAGGACCGCCGTGCAATCGGGTTTATCGGCAAGCACAAGGCCCGCGGCATAGCCACTATCCGCATTCCAATCGCCTTGCAGAGGCTCGGGCGGCTCAATGCCACGTGCCTCGAGTGCCGCTCGCCAACCTTTCATACGGCACTGGCTCGACAGTGACTCTTTCTTACCAGAGACGAAGTACACGTTCTTGTGCCCGTGGTTCAAGAAGTACTCGCACGCCATGCGCGCGCCGCCCTCTTGGTCGTCACTGACGGTAGAGCAGGTAGGATGTTCCATCGGTGTGATAATCACCGTCTTGAGGTCTTTCGGCGCCTCAAAGGTATCAAAGTCATCGACCATCTGGCGCAGGTTGAAAATCATGCCGTCGACGGGGAGCTGCGACATCCTACGCGCCGCTTCGGCAAGGGTCATCTTCTCCCCCGCCCGCTTTTTGATCATCGTAAGAGCAAAGCCTCGCTCTTCGGCGGCATCGGCGATACCGTCGATCATGTCCACGGCACCGCCCGACAAGTGGAACAGCACGACGCCGATGCACCCGTAACGGCCCAACTTGAGCGAACGCGCGGCAAAGTTGGCTCGAAACCCGAGCGCCTCCATGGCCGAATGAACCTTATCGCGTGTCGACTCTCGCACGCTATCGGGCTCGTTAATCACGCGCGAAACCGTCTTGAGAGAAACACCAGCGGCAATCGCCACATCATTCATTGAGACATTTTTCTTGTCCATCGTTGCCACTGCTTCTCCAGTCGGTTTTACATCGCTTGTTTTTGCGTTCTAGCATACACTACCTGCCTGACTGATAAATCAACCGTTTACCGAACAATATCGACCGCTCACCCGTATATCCTTGTTGCTCTTCCAAAAATGTCTTACGTTGTCATTAACGAAATGACAACGTTGTCATTTCGCAATGCCTTCCTTAAGCAGGAAGGTTTCCGGGCAGTCCTGACCATCCATCGACGACCAGTTCCATCCACATGCATCGCGCATCAAGTAGCAAAGGAGCTCTATGGACGCCATCGTAAAGATGCTCGAAAAGCATCAACCGTTCTTTGAGAAGATCTCGAGGAACATATACCTCCAGGCCATCAAGGACGGATTCCTTGGGTGCATGCCCATTGTCCTCACCTCTTCGATCTTTCTGCTCATTGCCACCCTTCCCGGCGTAGTCGGCGTCACGCTGCCCCAGCCGCTCATCGACTGGTGCAACAAGCTCTACAACTTCACCATGGGCGTCATGGGCATCATGGTTGCCGGCACCACTGCCAAGAACTTCACGGCTTCCATGAACCGTCGCATGCCCGCCGGCAAGGTGCTCAACGACGGCTCCACCATGGTTGCCGCCCAGTGCAGTATGCTGCTGCTCGCTGTTACGCAGTTCACCACCAAGTTCGACGGCTCCGAGCTTTCGGTCTTCGATTGCACCAGCATGGGTACGCGCGGTCTGTTCTCGGCCTATATCGCCGCGTTCATTACCGTGTGGGTTTATAAGTTCTGCGTCTCGCGCGATCTGACCATTAAGCTGCCCAAGGAGGTCCCGGGCGCCATCGCTCAGAACTTCCGCGACATCATCCCCTTTGGCGGTGCTGTCATCATCTGCGGCATCATCGATGTCGTCGTGCGCAACCTCATGGGCGTTCCGTTCTCCGAGCTGCTCATCAAACTGCTCTCCCCGCTCTTTACCGCTGCAGAAACCTATCCTGGCCTTATCCTTATCCAGGCAGCCACCGCGTTCTTCTGGTTCATCGGCGTCCACGGTCCCTCGATCGTCCAGCCGGGCATCGACCCCATCCGTCTTGCCAACCAGGCCGAGAACCTGCAGGTTCTGCTGGCCGGTGGTCACCCCGCCCACTCCCTCACCTTTAACATGTCGCTCGTGGGTGAGTTCGGCGGCACCGGCGCCACGTTCATCGTGCCGCTCCTGCTGATTCTCTTTATGAAGTCCAAGCAGCTCAAAGCCGTCGGTAAGGCCTCGATTGTTCCTGTTGCCTTTGCTGTCAACGAGCCGCTGCTCTTTGGCGCGCCGATGATCCTTAACCCCTACATGCTCATCCCCTTTGTTGCCGCCGGCTGCGTCAACGTGAGTGTTGCCAAGTTCTTTATCGACAACGTGGGCATGAACGGCTTCTCCTTCGTGGCGCCTTGGGCTACCCCCGCCCCCATCGGCATCTTCATCACCACGAACTTCCAGCTTATCGCCCTGGTATTTGTCGCAATCATCATCTTGCTGGACGCCATCATCTACCTGCCGTTCTTGAAGGCGTACGATAAGCTGCTCTGTGACCAGGAGGCCGAGCGCGCCGCCGAGCTGGGTCTCGAGTCCGATGGTGCTGCCACCATCGCCGCCAGCACCTCTGCGCCCGCTGTCTCTTATACACATCTGCCGCTGCCGACGATCTTACGCGT
>URVF01000112.1 GCA_900551185.1 uncultured Collinsella sp.
CTCCGCCCGCCGACCTCAAGGCCGTAAACGCAGGGAATCCGAGGACGTTCCGGAGAGAAACCCCGTCACGCCCCCGGATTCCCGGTGGGAGTTCTAGATCTTGTCGGCCTTAGTACATACCGCCGCCCTGCTGACCAGCGGTGGCAGCAGCGATAGCGTCCTCAAGCTGAGTGTTCTTGGGCACATCGGAGACGGTGGCCTCGGTGATGAGGATCAGGCTGGCGACAGAAGCAGCGTTCTGCAGGGTGACGCGGCTGACCTTGACGGGGTCGAGGACGCCCATCTTGATCATGTCGCCCCACTCGCCGTTGGCAGAGTTGAGACCCTGGCCGGCAGGCAGCTCGGCAACCTTGTCGACCACGACAGCGCCCTCAAAGCCAGCGTTCTTGGCGATGGTGGCGACCGGAGCGGTCAGAGCCTTCTTGACGATGTCGACGCCGATCTTCTCCTCGGGGTCGTCGATCTCGACGGCGTCGAGCGCAGGAGCAGCGTCCATGAAGGCGACGCCGCCGCCAGCGACGATGCCCTCCTCGACAGCAGCGCGGGTGGCCTGCAGGGCGTCCTCGACGCGGTGCTTGATCTCCTTGAGCTCGGACTCGGTAGCAGCGCCGACCTTGATGACGGCAACGCCACCGGAGAGCTTGGCCAGGCGCTCCTGGAGCTTCTCGCGGTCGAAGTCAGAGGTGGTGTTCTCCATCTCGCCCTTGATCTGAGCGATACGAGCGTCGATGGCCTCCTTGGAGCCAGCGCCGCCGACGACGACGGTGTTGTCCTTGGAGATGGTGACGGACTTAGCGGTACCGAGCATATCGGCGGTGATGTCAGCGACCTTCACGCCCAGCTCGTCCAGAGCGGCCTGACCACCGGTGAGGACGGCGATGTCCTCGAGGATGCGCTTGCGGCGATCGCCGTAGCCCGGGGCCTTGACGGCGCAGACGTTGAGAGCGCCACGAATCTTGTTGAGGACCAGGGTCGGCAGAGCCTCGCCGTCGATGTCCTCAGCGATGATGAGCAGGCCACGGCCGGCGCGCTGGACAGCCTCGAGAACGGGCATGATGTCCTGAACGCTGGAAATCTTCTGGTCGGTGATGAGGATGTACGGATCCTTCATCACGGCCTCCATGCGGTCGTTGTCCGTGACGAAGTAAGCAGAGACATAGCCCTTGTCGAACTGCATGCCCTCGACGGTGTCGATGGTAATGTCGAACGTCTGGGAATCCTCGACGGTGATGACGCCGTCCTTGCCCACGACCTCCATGGCCTCGGCGATCTTCTCGCCAACCTCGGGGTCACCAGCGGAGATGGTGCCGACGGAAGCAATCTGCTCCTTGGTCTCGACCGGCTTGGCCTGCTTCTTCATCTCGGCGACAGCGGCGTTTACAGCCTTGTCGATGCCGCGACGGATGGCCAGCGGGTTGGCGCCGGCGGCGACGTTGCGCAGACCGTCGTTGACGATAGCCTGAGCGAGCAGGGTTGCGGTGGTGGTGCCGTCACCCACGGTGTCGTTGGTCTTGGTAGCGACCTCCTTCACCAGCTGAGCGCCCATGTTCTCGATGTTGTCCTCGAGCTCGATCTCCTTAGCGACGGAAACGCCGTCGTTGGTGATGGTCGGGGCACCGAACGTGCGCTGCAGAGCGACGTAACGGCCCTTGGGGCCCATGGTGACGGTAACGGCGTCGGCCAGAGTGTTGACGCCCTTGGCAAGCTTAGCGCGGGCATCGGTGTTGAACGTAATGTTCTTTGCCATGGTAGGTAATCCTCCAAAAGAAATGTGACTCGCGTCGCCGTTTCCGAGTCTTATACGGCGGACGCGTTCAAAGACGAATCAGAGATTCTGACGAGACTAGGCCTCGACGACGGCGTAGATGTCGTCGGCGCGCATCAGCAGATACTTCTCGCCGTCGACCTTGACCTCGTTGCCACCGAACTTACCGTAGATGACAACGTCGCCGACCTGAACGTCCATGGGGATGCGCTCGCCCTTGTCGTTGACCTTACCGGCGCCAACGGCAACGATGGTGCCGCGCTGCGGCTTCTCCTGAGCGTTGCTGGCGATATACAGACCAGAAGCGGTCTTCTGCTCGGCCTCGTCGGGCTTGACCAGAACACGATCTGCAAGCGGCTTCAAAGACGACATGCTTGTTTCCTCCTTTGTGGGCCGCGCGGTCATGCCGCGCGGGTTAACCCTTTTTGTTTGCGTACGCGTTGAATGGTACCCACGAATGGCGGGTTATACAACACAGAGTCAAAAAATCTTATTTTTTGGCACTTAGATTTTCTGAATGCCGGGGGATAACTTAGCAGTGGCTCCCGTGTGGCGCCGGAGGGGCGGGGCATAAGGTTTCCTGCTCGGGCAGTCCTGCTCGCACGAAGGCCACATTAAGTGGCCTTCGGCTCGTGCGGAACTCGCGATAAACCTTATGACCCGCCCCTCCGGCGCCACACGGGAGCTGAGTCAACGTTATCGGGCCCGGTATTCAGAAAAGTCAGTGCAGCAAAATGGCGATGCGGGTAGCGACATAGACATGATTTTCGCTGCGCGCACGGGTCCCCTGGGGAGCACCGTGCATTTTTGGGAGTATTCAGCAAGCTAGGACGGCTGCATACGCGCCGGACATACCTTATTGGTCCCAAGAACGCCTTCAGCGGGCGGTTTTGGTCGGTGGGCAGACCCCGTTGGGACAAATGGGCGTACTTCGCGCCGTACCGGAGCCCAAAATGACGTCAATCTCCGCAACGTTACTCAGCCGCAGCGGCACCGGCAGAGCTCGTGGTGCTGAATACTCCGTTTTTTGCACGGCACGGGCGGGGGTACATCAGGATCAGGAAGAACATCCCAGCCTTTTTATGCAATCTGTAATGGGAAGTATGCAAAACACCAAGAGACAGCATTGCTGATGTCCAAATTGAGCGCACGAGGCAGCAGCACCTCAACCCCGCGCCCAAATCCAGCAGAGCGGGGACGCTCCTAACGAACCCCCATCGGCAAACAAATCCGGCTCGAGCGCCATCCCAAAATAGACTGCCCGAGCCGCGTTTAACGGTGCGGTATGAACGTCAGCGCTCGTAAATCAAGTTGCCTGCCAGGTAGGTGGCCTGAACCTTAGTGGCCTGGAGCTCTTGGGGGTCAACGGTGAGCGGGTTTTGGTCCAGGACTACCAGGTCGGCATACTTGCCGGGCTCCAAGCTGCCGAGGTTTTGCTCGTCGCCCGCTGCATAGGCACTGCCCAGGGTGTAGTTGCGCAGGGCTGTTGCTGCATCGATGCGCTCGCTCGGTAACCAGCCGCCCTCGGGCCAGTGGCTGCGAGGGTCTTGGCGCGTGATGGCCGTGTAGAGCACGTTCATGCTGGTAACGGCCGTGATGGGGCTGTCGGTACCGAAGGCTTGGCGAATGCCGCGCTGCTTATAGGTCGCAAACGGCCACATGATGCGGCTGCGCTCCAGGCCCAGATCGCGCTCCGGTCCACCCGGGTCGAGTGTAATGTGACAGGGCTGGCTCGAGGCAACGACGTTAAGCTTGCGTAGACGATCGATGTCCTCGGGCAAGAGGTTCTCCAGATGCTCGAGCGTGTTATGACCGTGCTGGGGCAGGCCGTACAGTTCGGCGGCCTCCTCAAAGATATCGAGCGCGGCATGGATGGCACCGTCGCCGATGACGTGAATACGCACAGTGTGGCCACGCTCCGCAGCCGCCAGAACCAGCTTACGCATGCGCTCAGCCGGGACCGTCAGACGGCCCTGGTCGCCCGGGAAGCGCGGGTTGGTATAGGGCTCGGTGAGATATGCCGTGTGTTCGCTCGACACACCGTCGAAAAACTGTTTAAAGCCTGGCGCCGAGAGCAGCGCGTTGTTTGCGTAGCGAGTCTGGAGTTCTTCCAAGCGCGATTGGTCATCCAGCAGTGTGGGGAACAGATGGGCGCGGATGCCCAGCTTGCCGGCGGCTTGCAGCTTGTCGTAAACATCGTCGCGAATAAAGTCACAGCCCGGCATGGGCATGAGCGACATATCGCAGATCGAGGTGATGCCCTGCTCGGCCATACGCCTCATTTGATCGGCGTAAGCGCTTGCGATGCGATCTTCGCCCAGCCACTCAAGGCAGCGCGGTAGCAGCTGCATGGCAGCCGCCTCGTGAGCAATGCCCGTGAGCTCGCCGTTTGCGTCCTTGTCGTAGCTGCCGCCCGCTGGTGGCTCGCTGTCGCACGTGACACCGAGCGCCTCGAGCGCGCAGCTGTTGAGCCAAAGCGTGTGCCCGTCGCCCGAATACATAACGCAGGGACGATCGGGGAATGCCGCATCGAGCGACGCCTTGGTAGGATGCTCGGGCGGGTCCCAACGGTAGTCGCGCCAGCCCTGCGTCACAACCCAAGCGTCATCGGGCAGGTCCTTGGAAAACTCGAGCGCGTGCTGCACCAGCGCAGCCTCGGACGTGCCCATATCCATGAGCATGTACGGCGAGGAACCGACCGAGGTATGAAAGAAGTGCAGATGAGCGTCATGGAAACCGGGGCAGACAAACTGCTCGCCGTAATCGATAACCGGCGTGGCGGCAGAAGCGGCGGCGATCACGTCATCGGGCGCACCGACTGCGACGATACGGTCGCCTGCGATGGCAATCGCCAGCTCGCGGGCGGTATCGATGCCGTCTTGCGCGGTAAAGACGTTCTTGGAGCGGATAATCCGATCGATATGTTGCATGGGCATCCCCATCTCTGGCAGGAAATTCAACACCCCCGAGTGTACTCCCCCGCCCTTGTAACAAAACCCCAAGCGGCAAACGGCAACTTTACCAGCCCTAGCGGCAGGTGGCATACTGGAGAGAGCCTGTACGATTTTGCGATCAACCCAGCAAGGAGCAAATCGACCATGACGAAGACCAAGGCACAGCAGATTATGGCGGCGACCGAGGCTCGCGCGGCTGACGACGTCACCGCAGCCATCAAAGATATCGCTACCGAGTTTGAACCATATATCATCAAGCAGCGCCGGCACTTCCATAAGCACCCGGAGCTGAGCCTTGCCGAGGAGCGCACGACCTCCGACATCGCCAACCAGCTCGACGCCATGAATATCCCCTACGAGCGTCCCCTTAAGACGGGCCTTGTGGCGACCCTTCGCGGCACCGCGCCCGACGCCTATCGCGAGGACGGCACGCCACGCCGCCGCATCCTGCTGCGCGCTGACATCGACGCCCTGCCCGTCACCGAGCAGACCGGCGAGGAGTTCGCCAGCGTCAACGAGGGCTGCATGCACGCCTGCGGCCACGACTGCCATATCGCCATGATGCTCGGAACGCTGCAAATCCTGCGCCATATGACCGACGACATCCACGGCGAAGTCCGCATCGTATTCCAGCCCAGCGAGGAAAACGGCCAGGGCGCTAAGCTCATGATCGGCACGGGTGTGCTCGACGGCGTCGATGGCGCCTACGCCGCGCACATCTGGAGCTGTCTCTTATACACATCTCCGAGCCCACGAGACTAGGCATGATCTC
>URVF01000113.1 GCA_900551185.1 uncultured Collinsella sp.
ACGAGATCATGCCTAGTCTCGTGGGCTCGGAGATGTGTATAAGAGACAGTCGATAATCTTGGCCAGATATTTGGGGACCTTTTCTTCCTTAAGGGGATGGGCGGGGTCCAGCGCCAGGCGCAGGCGTTGGTCGCAGGCGCGCATCATTTCACCGAGCTTGCTGCTCTTTTGCCTACTACCGTGGATACGCATGCATTCCCAAAAGCCGTTTTGGCAACGGTAGATATGGATAGGATCCAGGCGGTATTCGCAGTCCTCGTGGCGCTCGGGCGCAAAGAATACGGCCGAGGCAAACATGGTGTAGGGCATGGCCGTCTCCTCCCCAAATAAACTCGCCACGATGCCGGTCTTTCGGTGCGTGTCATAGTAGCGCGCCATGCGGACATACACGGCGCATGCCACGTGGCGCAGATCGCGGTGGTGGCTGCGGTCGAGCCGCGAGTTACTTAGGTTGTACGTGGAGAGTGCGTCGATGGCAGCCATGAGTCGCTCCTCGCGCACCTCATCGGGCGGAAGGGGGAGCGTGGGCTCGGAGGTTTTGCGACGCTTAGGGGTCTGGCCGGACGGTGCCGGTGCTGGGACAAGGTCTCGTGCCGCGCGTCGCAGCTCGATAAGGGCGTTATCGAGCATGACGGTTTTAGAGTCACGAAGCAGCTTGGGGTCGAGCCCGTGGAACACGGCGTAATCCTGCAGCCACACGCGCGCAAACCGGTCGATGCCGGGCTCAAAGGCGCGGTAGGCATCCCAAAAGGCCTTGATCTTGTTAAAACCATCGAGCGGATTATCTACGCCAATGCCGCAAATCAGCTCATAGAGATACAGAAAGGCAAAGGACGTAGACGTTTTCTCGACGGTTCCGCGGCGCACCTGAGCGCGCCAGGTAAAGTAGCCGCGCAGCTGCCGATCGCTCATGGCATTGTAGGTGGGAAAGTACGACTTAAAGGTGCCGTTGTAGGGACAGTCATCCTCAAAGTCGGCCATCAGCAGGCCCTGGCGGTAAAAAAGCTCGGCTTCCGAAAGCCAGCGGCCCGCACCGCCCTTGGGGTCTTCTTGCCAACGCGATATCTCACGCATCTTGCGGTACTGGTCGGGGAGGAAATTTTGCATCTGTCGGCCGGTTTTGAGAATCGGCTCGTCTGCGTAGATTTCGTTTGAGAAGCGGGCGGACTGATGGGTCCGGGCCTCGGCCATAATGCGCTCGATGAGCATCTTGATGTCCTGGTCGGCCACCGCTTCTCCTCTCGAACGCAGCTACGGTGACCTCATATCATAGCACAGCATCAAACAGATGTTCGAGATACTGCTGCGTTGATAGATTTAGAACAGGAGGGCGTAGATGACGGCGATGACGACGGAGGGAAGCATATTGGCCGTGCGGAAGGTCTGAGGACGGATGAGGTTGACGCCGACGCAGAAGATGAGCATGGAGCCTACGAGCGAAAGGCTGTTGAGGGCTGCTGTGGTCATGATGGGGGAGAGCGCGCCGGCAAACAACGTGATCGTCCCCTGGAACACGGCTACGGGCAGGGCCGAGAAGATGCAGCCGCGTCCGAGCGACGCCGTCATGGTGCAGACGATGATGCAGTCCAGTGCGCCCTTGAGGGCAAGCGTTGACCAGTCGCCGAGCAGGCCGTCCTGGATCGATCCCACAATTGCCATGGCGCCGATACACACGGTGAGTGAAGTCGAGACAAAAGCGTTGGTGAACTCGTTATCGCCCTCACTGCCGGTCTTGCGCTTGAGCCATTCGCCAAGGTTCTCGATGGCGGCTTCCAAGTTGACGGCCTCGCCGATGAGCGAACCGAGCGCAAATGAGACGATGAGCATGGTGGTGCCGGTGGTCGCTAGCGCCTTCCCATCGATAAGGAGCATCTTTTGCATGGTGCCGCCAAGGCCGATAAACAGGACGCACAGCCCCGATGCTTTCATGAGCGTGTTTTGGATGCGCGGTGTAATGAAGCGGCCGCCCGCTAATCCCAAAAGACCGCCCGCAACTAAAAGCACAACGTTGATGATTGTTCCCAAGCCCGGCATGAGCCCTCCTGTATTGATGCCAACGTGGCAATCGTAGCAGAACGAAATGCGAGGCACATCGCGACTCATCTAATACGTTATATAAGTGGTGTTAGGAATGATGTGCAGCATTTAAGCCTCAGGTGGTTGTCGGGACATAGGGATAGTATTCAAAGCGCAGTGTCATAAGCCGCTGCGGGGATTCAATAGCCGCGGCGATGATATTGGCATCGCGGGCACGATCAAACCCTTCGAGTTCGATCTGATACGAGACGTCTTGCATAATGTCCAGACGTCGCCAGGCTAGGAGTGTGTCACCATCGAATTCCAAGGTCTTGCCTCCGTCTGGAGCAACGGCGTATAGACGCAGCTTGGCGGTGGTTGCAGGGTCGACAACCGTGACCTTTTTAATTTCGTTTCGAGTATTCTTGGCGCCCAACAAGGTGAGCAGTGTTGGGGCCACGACCTCGCCCGATGGCAAAAAGACGACTTCGATGGATTCGGGAAATGCGATGATAGCCGACTTGCGGACGGGCTGATTGGCGGCGGCAACTTCGATGTTCGCAGCGTCGATGACCTCTGTGCGGTCGAGCGCGGCAAGCACGCAGCAGTTACCTTCATCGATCTCTTGAGGATCAGCAAGCCCCAGACTGTCTGCGAGCTCGGGATCGTTTGAATCGGTAGCGGGCCCATTCGGTGCTTCGAAAGAAGCTGGGACGCTGTTTGTCGGCGACGGCGTGTCGCCCGCACCTGCTTCTTTGTCCGCGCTCTCTTCTTGTATGGTTGCGTTGATGGGTTCGTCGTTTGAGGGGAGCGTCTTGGCGTCAAGCGCGGAAGGAAGAATTCCGATGGCTCCGGATCCGTTCCACTCCATTTCGAGAAGCGCCGGGTCGGCAAGAATGCGTTGCCTGCTTTGCGCGTGGGCATCGATTTCAATAGGGCCTGCCTCTATCCCTCGTGTAAGGCTGAGTGATCCGGCTGGCTTCTCGAAATGAGCGTCTGTGTCTTTGGTGCTGACGGCGTAGAACAGCAGGGACGCTTCTCCCGCCGCGATGGCATCGGTACCGGCTTTGGTCAGCCGCAACGATGCCGTGAATGAGAGGGTGGGCTGCGCATCATCTGCATTCGCGGCGGCGCAGCCCAGACATATACCGCCTCCTTTCTCAAAAAACGTACCGTCGAAGGCGACCTTCGCTCCGTTCGCCGAGTCATCGACCGAAGCGATGTCGATGCGCAGCTCTAAATTGCATGGATCGCCATCCGCATCGAGCACAACCGAGCGCCACGTGCAGACGGCGCACCCCGCCTGGGAGCCGTTTGCCTTGTTCGAACGCTTGATATCCACGACTATCGAGCCGTCCGTATTACGACGAAGGCATCCCGAGGTTGAGATTGCGGCTTGTGCGATCGAAAAACGCTTACACGCAATGGCACTCGACGGATTTGGTGCGGAGCTTAGAGCTGCTGGTAAGGAGTCTGCCATGACGGGAGTCGCCCAAGCGGCGACGGGCGTTCCGGTTGCGAGCGCGCCGCAGAGTGCGACGACGGGCAAAAGGTTCTTTGATGCCATGGGGTCTCCTTAGCTAATTTAGTGCGGCCTGTCCGTGTTTTGTTTCTGGCTGCGTTTGATGTGCAGACCGAGGCCGGCGGTTCCCGCGCCTGCTGCTGTGGCGCCTGCTGCCAAGAGCCATCGTCTGTCGCCTGTCTGCGCCAACGGTTCCTCGCGGTCGCCGCGGTCGAGCTCCGAGAGGTCGACCGTCACTTGCGTGGCGGCCTGCGCCTGTTCTTGCTGGGCAAAGGCCATGGCTGGCCCAAACGCTAGGATGCTGACGGCGGCGGCCAGGGCGACAGCCTTATGCCGTGTGCGCACCGGGCTCGACCGTCCAGGTGATCGTTGCAACCTGATCGCCTTCGCCGGTTACGCGGAAGATGTCGCGCGTGACGCGGGCGACGTTTCCGCTTGTCTTGAGCTTAATTTTGTCCTTGCCGCCGGCAATGCCCTGGTAGCCCATGTCGAAGGCTGCATTCTTGGAAAGATCGAGGCCCGTCCCCTGCATTGCGGCGCTGGCGTTCTGGAGCGCGCCGTCGGGGCCAACCTTAAAGTCGATGGAGTTCTGTGCGGTTCCGGCTTTGGCGTCGGCAGCAATGGTCCAGGTGTTCATGGCGTCGATCTTCATGTTGGTGACATGGATGCCGTAGGCCGAATGATTGTCGATGGTGGTCGCGTCTTCTGAGGGGCCCTGAAGCGTGCCGTCGGCCTTGGCGACGAAGGGAATAACCGTCGGAACTTTGAACTCAACGTTGTCGATCTCGGTCCTGACCATTACTTTCGTGGTTCCAACGCGCCCGGCTGCCATAGCTGGCGTCGGGGCGGCGCCCATTGCGAGCGCGAGCGCGAGCCCTGCGCCCACGACGAGCGCTCTGGCTCCGTTCATGTTCCTGGTGATGTCCATGGTCGTTCCTTTCTATTCGCCGCGGGCCGTCCCCGCGATGATTGGACGAATGCTGGTGAATTGCGTGCGGTGCCGCGTCGGCCGGAAAAGCTAGTTCTCGGCTTGCTCAACCCGCACCTTGACACGTGTCGGATTGCCGTGGCTGTCGAGGGTCTTGGCATCGAGTGCCTGGATCTCGATGTACGCCTCGCCTTCTTTGATGTCGCCGGCGGGGCACGTTTCGATTGTCTTGCCGGTCTCGACCACACCGGATTCGTACATGGTCTCGTCGTTTTGGATGACGCGGAATCGCTGGGGAAATTTATTGTCTTGGACGTTTTGCACGTTGACGCGCAGCTTGCCGTCCTCCTGCAGCTGAGCGACCGGTGCGACCGAAATCGTCATCATGTTGTCGCGGACGATGGCGTCGAGCTCATCTTGGATTTCCTGACGCGTTTTGCCCTCGGCCGTCGTAACCGAAGCGCCCGCCTCGGGTACGGGCTGCGACTGCCAAGTGTATAGTCCTACGGCGACAAGGGCACAGACGATGGCCAAACAGGCAAGGATGAGCTTCTTGTGACGACCCAGGCCTGCAAAGTGGGGTGGCTTCTTCGCGCTCATGCGGCATCCTTGGCGGTATAGATGCGCGCAAAGGTGGACGGGTTCGCTCCAAAGAGCATGTGAAGCATCAGGCGGCGTGAGTAGACAAGCTCGTCGAAGTCGGGAGGGAGCTCGATGTCGTGGATATGCGCGATGCGGTGGGCGAGCGCCGAGAACGACTCGGGGTCGCAGATCACATCGGTGGTAACGTGGTAGACCGTCGTATCGGGGAATGCCTCTTCGTCGAAAGGCAGGAGATGGGGATCGTCGTCGACTTCGATGACGATGCCGTACTGGGGCCAGTAATATGCCATGGGAACCTCCCTGCTTCTGGGCCAAAACTTCTATCGGTTTTGGCTGTCGACGCCGACCGTATCAGCCGCTACTTGACCTGTCTCTTATACACATCTGACGCTGCCGACGATCTTACGCGTGTAGAT
>URVF01000114.1 GCA_900551185.1 uncultured Collinsella sp.
TCGTTGACCTGCTCCTGCGCCACGGCTACCGCGTTATCCCGGCTAGCGAGTTCGACTCGAGCATGTTACGGCAATAAAAAACCGCCACAAAGGTATTTTCCCCTTTGTGGCGGTTTTGGTCGGTTAGGCCAGGATAGAATGGCCGTAGGCGTTGGCGGCCTTGATGGCGGCGGCAAACTTTTTGTCGGTGAAGGGCTTGGGGTTTCCCTGCTTCCACTCGTTGGTGGCGTGCGCGTACTCGCATAGGGCCGGGATATCGGACTCGGAAAGCCCGACCTGCTCAAGCGTCACGGGCAGGCCCATCTGCTTGTTAAAGGCGGCGTAGCACTCAAGGTTCTCGGTATCGCCCGTATAGGCAAACAGCACGAGCACGCCCAGGCTTACGACCTCGCCGTGCAGATAGGTTCCCTCGCGCGGAATGCTGCACGTCGCATTGTAGAACGCGTGTGCCACGCTCGAGTTGTAGTAGTAATCGTTTTGGTTGGTCAGGTTGGAGACGTAGCCCGTGTTGACCACGATGTCGAGCGCGATCTGCTTGACGGCCTCGGTCGACTGATCCTGGCGCACGTCCTCAAGACCCTGCACGCCATAGGTGAACAGCGGCTCGGAGCAGGTGTGGGCGAGCGCCAGGCCAAGACCGGCGGTGTGCTCCAAGTTGCCGGCGCTCGTGGCGTACTCGACTTCGGGCTGCTTGGACAGGGCATCGCCCACGCCGGCCCAGAAGTACTCCGCCGGAGCCTCGGCGATGATCTTGGGATTGATGAAGATGTGCGCCGGTCGGTTGGGGTACGAATAACCCTCGAGCGAGCCGTCGTCGTTGTACACGACGGCAATGGCGGTAGCGGCGGAGCAGTTGGAACAGATCGTCGGGACGGTGAAGACTATCTTCTTGAGCTCGATGGCTGCGGTCTTCACGGTGTCGAGTGCCTTGCCGCCGCCGCAGGCGATGATCACGTCGGCTTCCTGGCAGGCAGGAGAGTTCACGACTTTGGCGATATTGGCACGCGTACTGTTGGTGCCATAGACGCGCGTCTCTAGAATTTCGACATCGGTACCTTCAAGCGCCGCCTCGATGCCCGGCAGCGCTGCAGCCAAGGCTCGCTTGCCGCCAATGATGGCGACCTTCTTTGCGCCGTACTCCGCCAGTGCGGCGGGCAGCTCGGTAAAGCAATCCTCGCCAACGGTGTAGTCGCTCATTCCAATCGTGCGCATAGCAACCTTCTTTCGTTCGATAAAGTGCTTACAGGTATTTTGCTCCAGGAGAAGGTCCACGGCCGCAAGAAATTTCGAACGTATAAAACCAGTGTTGAGGGTTTTTCGCTGGCGCGGAACGTGCTAGCATACTCCGCATAAGCGTTGATGGGGACGAGTAGTCGGCCTTCCGCATGCTACAGAGAGCGGGAAGCGCTGAGAGCCCGTGCATGCGACCGATGAAAATCACCCCGGAGCTGCGGTCCCAACGGACGCGCCATACAGGCACGTCTTAGTAGACATCGCCGAGATGGTCGTCGATACAGGCCAGCCGAGTAACGGATGCGAGCGCGCGAATACGCGGGCGAGGGCATCTAAGCTGGGTGGTTAAGCGAAGAGCTTTTGCGGGCGTGCAGCCCGTTTGTGGCGCTTCGTCCCAGCTTGTAGGGACGGGCGCTTTTTTGGTGCCCAACGGGCGTCCGCGCCCACGACATGAAAGGGGTACCGTGGCAAACGAGTACAAGCAGACGATGAATCTGCCCAAAACCGGATTTCCCATGCGTGCCGGTCTTTCCAAGTCCGAGCCCAAGCGACTCAAGGACTGGCAGGACAACAAGGTCTACGAGCAGGTTCTGAAGAAGAACGAGGGTCACAAGAAGTTCGTGCTGCACGACGGCCCTCCGTACGCCAACGGCCCGATTCACATCGGCCACGCCATGAATAAGATCTCCAAGGACATGATCAACCGTTACTGGATGATGCAGGGCTATGAGGTTCCCTATGTCCCCGGTTGGGACTGCCACGGTCAGCCGATCGAGCACAAGGTCGAGGAGAAGCTCGGCACTGAGAAGTTCAACCAGACCTCCACGGCCAAGATCCGCGAGCTTTGCAACGAGTTCGCTGTCGAGAACATCGAGCTCCAGAAGGCCGGCTTCCGTCGCCTGGGCGTGCTTGGCGACTGGGACAACCCGTATCTGACGCTCTATCACCAGCATGACGCCGCCGACATCGAGGTCTTCAAGGCCATGTTCGACAAGGGCATGATCTATCGCGGTCATAAGCCCGTCCACTGGTGCAAGCACTGCCACACCGCGCTGGCCGAGGCCGAGATCGAGTACTCCGACGAGACGAGCCCGTCCATCTTCGTGCGCTTTGAGATGACCTCCAAGCCCGCCGGCCTCGAGAAATTCGACGGCCCGGTCGACTTTATCATCTGGACGACCACGCCGTGGACCATCCCCTCCGACCAGGCCGTTTCCCTCAAGCCCGGCGCTGCCTATGTCGCCGTTGAGCACGAGGGTCGTGCCGAGGTCATGCTCGAGGACCTGGCCCCCAAGTGCTGCGAGGAGTTTGGCTGGGAGTACACCCCGGTTATGGTCGACGGCAAGCCCTATGTGGTTCCCGCCGAGACCTTCCACCACATCCACTACAAGCAGCCGATCTTTGACGGTGTTGAGGGGGTGGCGTTGCTGGCCGATTACGTCGGTGTCGACGACGGTACCGGTATCGTCCACAACTCGCCCGGCCATGGCGTCGACGACTACTTTGCCTGCCTCAAGGAGGGCATCACCGACATCTGCATGCCGGTCGATGACGACGGTAAGTTCTACACCGGCGAGGAGTTTGGCACCGGTGGCCCCTTCAGCGGTATGGATACCGATGAGGCCAACCCGCACATCATCGAGTTCCTGCGCGAGCGCGGCACCCTGGTCCTCGAGAAGAAGATCACGCACAGCTATCCGCACTGCTGGCGCTGCAAGCACCCGGTGCTCTTCCGTGCTACCGACCAGTGGTTTGTCTCTATGGACAAGACCGGTTTGCGTGAGCAGGCTGGCAAGGAGGTCCGCGAGAACGTCAAGTGGTATCCGGCTCACGCCGCCAACCGCATCGGCGCCATGGTCGAGCAGCGTCCCGACTGGTGCATCAGCCGTCAGCGAAACTGGGGCGTGCCTATCCCCAGCTACACGTGCGCCGACTGCGGCGAGAAGGTCATGAACGACGCTACGCTCGATGCCGTCATCAAGCTCTTCCACGAGAAGGGCTCCGACGCCTGGTTCACCGACGCTCCCGAGAGCTACCTGGGCGAGGCCTGCGTCTGCCCCAAGTGCGGCGGCCATCACCTCAAGGCCGATAAGGACATCCTCGACGTGTGGTGGGACTCCGGCGTGTCTTGGAAGGCCGTTTGCGAGTACCGCCCCGAGCTGGAGTACCCGGCGGATGTGTACCTCGAGGGCTCCGACCAGCACCGCGGTTGGTTCCAAAGCTCGCTGCTCACCTCGGTGGGCGCCAACGGCCACGCTCCGTACAAGGCGGTCGTCTCGCAGGGCTTCACCCTCGACGGCCAGGGCCGTAAGATGTCCAAGTCGCTCGGCAACGTCATCGACCCCAACAAGGTCTGCGACGAGATGGGCGCCGACATCATCCGCCTGTGGGTTGCCTCCGTCGACACCAGCTCCGACGTTTCCATCGACCACGAGATCCTTGCTCGTACGTCCGATGCCTACCGTCGTTTCCGCAACACGCTGCGCTTCTTGCTCTCCGAGCTCGAGGGTCAGTTTGAGCCCGAGACCGACGGCGTCGCCTTTGCCGACTTGCTTCCGCTCGACAAGCTCATGGTTGCCCGTCTGACCCAGGTCCAGGCCGAGGTCGACGACGCCTACGCCAGCTACGAGTTCCCGCGCGCCTACCGTGCGCTCTACGACTTCGTGGTTACCGAGCTCTCCAACGTGTACCTCGACGCCCTGAAGGACCGTCTGTACTGCGAGAAGCCCGGCTCGCTCGAGCGCCGCAGCGCTCAGACCGTGCTGGCCGAGCTCTTCTCGATGCTCATGCGCGACCTTCAGCCGATCCTGTCCTACACGGTCGACGAGGCCATGGCCTATGCGCCCGCCGGCTGCGTCGATCACCAGAAGTACGCCGCGCTGCTCGATTGGTACAAGTCGCCTATCACGGTTGACGAGGCCAATGAGTTTGAGGGCGTGCTCGAGGCTTCACTCGAGCTCCGTAGCGCCGTGACCAAGGCCCTTGAGGATGCCCGCTCCGCCGGTACCTTCACCAAGAGCCAGCAGGTCCGCGTCAAGGCGGTCGTTCCCGCCGAGATGTACGCGCTGCTGACCGGTGATAAGGCCGTCGACCTGGCCGAGTTCTACATCGTTTCCGATGTTGAGCTGACCCAGGGCGAGGAACTCTCCGTTGCCATCGAGGCAGCCGAGGGCGAGTGCTGCGACCGTTGCTGGAACTACCGCACCACCGTCGGCGAGTACAACGGCCACGCGCATATTTGCAAGCGCTGCGCCGACGCTTTGTAGGTTACGGCGTTCCTAGAACGCCGTAACCTACCGACGCTGCAAACGCCCCTAAGCGGCAATCTGACGTTCAATCGTCGGTCGCGTACCAAAGTACGCTTCCCTCCTCTTTCACGTCACCTTGCTCGCTTAGGGACGTTTTCGCTGTTGGTGACGAAAACGCGGCGTTTCCATTGCTGGAGCTAAAGGCTTTCTTTCGACTTGCGTTCTTAGTCGAAAGCTATTAAGCGACATTCCGTTATTCGGGATGTCGCTTTTGTTTTGTGCTGGTTATTTCGCTAGCGTTGGAGAATATGCTGCGCGTTTGGCGTTTGTCACTATAAGATGATTAATTGCGTTAAACGTAATTTGATTATCTGAGGGTAGGGGATTGATTTGGGTCGTGCTGGGGATATGACGCCGCCTTTGCGTTGGCGGTTGGGTGTTGCTGGTGGTGTAGCGCTGGTTGTGCTGCTTCTTGACCAGCTGACCAAGCTTGCGGTTCGTGCCGTGGGCGACGCTTTGCATGTGACCGTCATCCCCGGTGTCATCGACTTTATGTTTGTCCGTAATATCGGTGCTGCCTTTAGCATGGGCGAGGGACATGGCGTTGCGTTCGCTTTGCTGGCGCTTGCGGTCATTGTCGCCATTGCCGTGTACTTGCTTCGCACGCCCCAGCTTGCTCGCTTGGAGGTTGTGGGCATGGCTATGGTCGCGGGTGGCGCCATTGGCAACGCGATCGATCGCCTGGCTTTTGGCTTTGTGACCGATTTTATTGCCACCACCTTCATCGACTTTCCCGTCTTTAACGTGGCCGATATCGGCATCACCGTAGGCGTTGTGCTTGCCCTCATCGGTTACATGTTCTTGAGCCCCGCTGCTCGCGAGGTCGATGCGACTGCCGAGCTCAATGCCCGTGATGAGGCCCGCGCCAAGCGCAAAGCCAAGCAGCGTGGGGAGCGTGCCCGCAAGATTCGCGAAAGGAATGAGCG
>URVF01000115.1 GCA_900551185.1 uncultured Collinsella sp.
GAGATCATGCCTAGTCTCGTGGGCTCGGAGATGTGTATAAGAGACAGATGCGGTACGCAGCCATCGGTGGAGATATCGCACGTTGACTCAATGACATCTGTATCGAGAAGGCCGGGGATGGCGCCATTGTTGGGGGTGCACAGGATCATCTGCTGCGTCTTGCCAGAGCGAGCAATATCCATGAAACGGAGCGCGACACCTGCGTATCCGCCAGCATCTTTGCCGTACACGTCAAACGTCCACGGCTTGTCGCGATGAATACCCGTCTCGGCCGCCATGTAGTTGTTTTCGCGCATTCCGTACCACTTCTCAAAGCACGCGAGGCCCTTTTCGAAGTCGTTCTCAATATCGATAGATGCAAGTTCGCTCGTCATTTCTCGATTAATTTCTTCGATTAGTTCGCCGCGCGTCTGGGGCGAAGAGAGAACGTTGGCAACGGCGCGCTCGCGATAGTAGAAATAGTATAGGTACTCATTTGGCACGCATCCGCGATTTAGAACGAGATCCTTCTCGAAGAACCTAAGATCTGTATGAGCATATGCCCCGTCGTCGTGGATCAAGTCGGACATGATGTCCTCGCCGTCAACCGTCACATTGCGGAAGAACGAGAGGTGGTTGAGTCCATAGCACTCGCCCTGAACCGATGCGGGATCAACGCCTTTATACTCGGCAAACTGATGCAACATGCCCGAGGGGGCATCGCAAATGCCATAAGTAAAATCATAGCCCATATCGCGTAGGGCCTGAGATACGACGCCAGCGGGATTAGTAAAGTTAAACACCTTGACACCCGGCTTTGCGTACTTCTTGATTAACTCGCAATACGAAGCAAGCGTAGGGACGGAGCGCATGGCAAAAGACACGCCGGCTGCGCCAGTCGTCTCTTGGCCAAGAACCCCATGCGAAAGAGCAATGCGCTCATCGCGAACGCGCATATGGTCCCCACCGACGCGAATCGTCGTGATCACATAATCGGCGTCCTTAACAGCCTCGACTGCATCGCCCGTCAGTGAAAAATTAAGCGTGGGGCAAAGCATGCCCGAGACATGGGCGGCAAGGCCACCGTAGATGCGCAGCTTCTCGGGATCATTGTCCATAAACACAAGTTCGTCGATCCCAAGTGATGACGCCTGCTGGGCTATGCTCTTTGCCAAAAACATGGAGCGGACGCCACCGCCACCTATGACCGTAAGTTTCATATCGAAACCCCCAAATAACACATTCAATATTGCATGGTTCGCCTGTGTTTGGATATTGTATCCAGCATGAAGGGCCGCTTCCCGCCCCGGCTGCAAGGCGGGAAAGGAATTCCCCAAGGAGTTATTATTTACGCAACGGAAGCGGCCATACACGTCCGGCGGGAAGGGGCACCGATGGTTGATAAAAAGCAGATTTCCAAGCTCTACTCAGCCGCAAAGCTATCCGAAACCGAGCAAAGCGTACTCGAATACCTGCTCAACAATATCGACACCCTCGATGATATTGGCATAAAACCCGTCGCCATGGCATGCTTCACCAGCATGACGACAGTCATCAGGCTTTCGAAAAAGCTCGGCTACCGTGGCTACCGCGAAATGATGTACGATCTCAAGCACCTTCAGCATGTCTCCCGCGAAATGAATCAATCACTCAAAGACAGTAGCGTCCACTTCGTATGCCACACCGGAGATGTAGACGTATTCATCGCCGCACTGCATCGCAACAGAATGATCGGAGTAAACGGAGAGGGCTTCTCACGCATCGTTGCGCAGTACATGGCGACCAAGCTCGTTGGACTTGGCTTTTTGGCCGTCATACAGGACTTCCTAGAAACCGATCAGTTTGTCGAATCCAACCGAAATACGCTCAGCTGCATGATGCTCATATCCAAATCGGGCCAGACAGAAGCCATCCTGGAAACCGCAAGGGCATGCCACGACGCGGGCATTACGACCCTCGCGTTTACCGGCAACGAAGACAGCGAGCTCGCCAAGACGGCAGACGCGATCTTTACGATACATGACGATCACCCAATGGATCTTAAGAACGTTAAGCCTAACTGCTTTACCGGAAGTTGTATTCTCGCATTCGAAGAACTATTGAGTATCTGCCTTGACAATCTAAAACAAGAAGGCCTGGCCCCCTAAATCATGCGATAGGAAGCCAAGCCCTGGAATTGCGCTATGCAATTGAAAGCCACTTGCGCGTTTTACTCGTCACCGAGAACTTCGTGCACCTCAGAAGCGACTTCGCCGACACGAGGACCGTAAATGACCTGGATTGCCTTGTCGCTCAGGCGGATAACGCCCATAGCTTCAAGATTCTTGGTGAACACCTCGTCGTCTGCAACCTTAGAACCATCCTTGACAATCACGCGAAGACGTGAGATGCAGTTGTCAAGATCATCAATGTTTTCAGCTCCACCAAGCGCTTCGACAATGCCAACAGCAAGCGCGCTGTCCTTGGTCGCACGGCCCTGGACTGCCTTCTCGGGAGTGCCATCAGACTCGCCCTTTGCCTCAGCGGCCTTTGCCTCGAACTCGGCTCTGCTGTTGATCAACTCAATATCGTCACCATCGTCTCGACCGGGCGTCTTGATATCGAACTTAGTAATAAAGAACCGGAAGAGGAAGAAAGCTGCCAGGAAAAAGGCGGGGAGCAGGATAAGGTACGGAAGCAGATTAAGCTTCTCGGGGCGGAATAAGAATGGGATCAGGTCCTTGATATTTCCCTGGTACACCGAAACGCCCATTGCCTCCGAGAGAACTTCACCCAGTCCGGAAAGCGGAGCGTAAACGCCAAAGTAGAGCCAGGGGGCGGCAAACAGGAACGTAAAGAGAATAGGCTCCGTAACGCCAAAGAAAACAGTCGAAATCACTGTGGGGATTAAAAGACCAGCAACCTTCTTGCGGTTCTGGGGCTTGGCACAAGACCACATAGCAAGGGCGATGCCCGGGAACAACGCGTAATCGTTAATGCCATAGCCAGCCATGAAGGCCCTAACCAAGAGCTTGTCACTGCTGGGAGAAGCGAGCTGTGCAAGCTGAATGGCGCTATTGCCCACCACGCGCGTTCCATCGACGACCATGGAGCCGCCAAGCTCAGTCCAATACATGGGCGTCTCGAGCAGCGGATGCAAGCCAAACGGCACAAGGCTCTCGAGCACCCAGCGATAGACAAACGTACCGACCAGACCGGAGCCTTTCACGAACGTCGCAATACCCGAGAAGCATCCACCGATGACGGGCCAGACGAAGTACATGATGCCGCCCAGGATGCCACCGGCGACCAGCGATACAATGGGGACGGTTCGACTGCCCGCAAAAAACGCCAGCGCCGTTGGAAGCTTGGTCTTGTAAAAACGGCCGGTGATCCAGGCGACCAGGCAGCCCACGATAATGCCGCCAAAGACACCAGAGCTGTAGCCAAAAAAGCCGAGCGAGGTAGTGTAGAGTGCGGACTGCTCACTCGCCTGAATGGACGTAAGGCCGACCTTCTGAAGAGCTTCCACCGTTGTATTGTCGGCAGCCAAGCCAGCTGCTCCAAGCAGAATCTCAACCGTCTTGAGCATGGTGAGATAGCAGACAAGGGCAGAAAAGGCAGCCCAGCCCTTCTCTTTGCGAGACAAGGAGAAGGCGCAGCCGACGGCAAACAAAACACCGAGGTTTCCAATGATTACCTCGCCGAGACCCTTAAATACCGAGAAGAACGTAAAGAGCGGCGAAGCGGCATACCAGTCCCAATTAACGCCAAGGGACACAAGGGTCAGTTCGGTCGTAAAAACGCTACCGATACCCAAAAAGAGACCGGAAATGGCAATGAGCGTAATCGGAACGAGCATTGCCTTTCCGAACGATTGGAATTTTTCTTTCATCAATTCCCTCCTCAATGAGCCTCTACAAACGGCTATTGCACCCCACGTCCCCACACAGGCGAAACGGAAGATATGTTCGGCAATAGACACAAAGTGATTGTAGAAAGGGGCACAAAAAATGTGCATCGGCATCGCGTAATGCGGTTAAATCGACCGACGATTGCAAGTATTTACGAATCCGTAAACGGCAGCAAATAGGCAGCGAACGGCAACCTGCAGCGTAGGATAGTCCCCGCAGGCCGACAATTACCGGTATTTTGGCTCATATTTGTTGAATTGTTGCTCGCCCAAAAGCACGGAGCATCAACGCGCCCCTAAGCCAACCCCAGCAATATGCCCGCCGAATGCACGACAAACGCCACAATCCAGGCAACGGCGACCTGAAACGCGAATACAGCCACGGCATAGCGCGCGCCCAACTCGCTCTTGACGGCGCCGATTGCCGCCACACAAGGCGGGTACAGCAACGTAAAGACCAAGAACACGTAGGCGGTAAACGGCGAAAACATGGTCGACAGCGCCGCGGGCGACGTTGCGCCCAAAAGCACCGTGAGCGTCGAGATGACGCTCTCCTTGGCAATGAGCCCCGTGACGAGCGCCGTCGAGGCGCGCCAGTCGCCAAAGCCGAGCGGGGCCAACACCGGCGCGATGATGCTACCCAGACCGGCAAGCAGGCTTTGCGACTGGTCGGCGACCACGTTAAAGCGGATGTCGAACGTCTGAAGGAACCAGATGACCACGGTCGCGGCAAAGATAATGGTAAAGGCCTTGGTGATGAAGTCCTTGGCCTTATCCCATGCCAGCATCACCGTCGTCTTGACGCTCGGCAGGCGGTAATTGGGGAGCTCCATGATAAACGGCACCGGGTCGCCCTTAAATGCCGTGCGGTTAAGCACCAAAGCCGCGACGCAGCCGACCACGATACCGATCAGATAGAGCGAGACCATGGCGGGAACCGTCGCCTGCGGGAAAAAAGCCCCGCACAGCAAGCCGTAAACCGGCAGCTTGGCTGAGCAGCTCATAAACGGCGTGAGCATGACCGTCATCTTGCGGTCGTGCTCGGATGGGAGCGTACGGGTCGACATGATAGCCGGCACGGTGCAGCCAAAGCCGACGAGCATGGGCACGAAACTGCGGCCCGACAGGCCAAAGCGACGCAACACCTTATCCATGACAAAGGCCACGCGCGCCATGTATCCGGAGTCTTCCAGAATGGAGAGGAACAAGAAGAGCACGACGATAATCGGTAGGAAGGTCAGCACGCTGCCCACACCCGTAAGTACGCCGTCGACAGCCAGTGAGCGCACCACGTCGTTGGTTCCGAATGCCTTGAGGCCCGCATCGGCCGAGGCGATGATGGCAGCGATACCGTCCTCCATGAGTCCCTGCAACGCCGCGCCGATCACGCCCTGTCTCTTATACACATCTGACGCTGCCGACGATCTTACGCGTGTAGAT
>URVF01000116.1 GCA_900551185.1 uncultured Collinsella sp.
CGAGATCATGCCTAGTCTCGTGGGCTCGGAGATGTGTATAAGAGACAGCCGATGAGCTCCGCCGCCACGCCGGCCTTCCAGCTCATGCCGATCACGGCACGCGCACACGAAAGCACAAACGGCAGGACCTCGCGCCAGGTATGGGCGCAAAACAGACGCCAACCCTGCACGCCATGCAGACGAAACATCTGCTCCAGCGGCTGATCAACCTGTGCCAAGCCCTCGACCAGCGAAAAATACACTCCCGGCAGCGCCATCAAAAAGACCGCCGCAATGCTTACGCGCGCCGACCCCAGCCAAATGAGCAGCAGGACCACCACGCAGGCAACCGGCGTCGCCTTAACAAACGAAAGCGCCGGAGCCACCAAGCGGGCAAACGCCCGCGAGCGCGACGAAATTCCGGCCAGCAAACCACCGCACACCGCGGCAAGCGCCAAACCGCCTAGAATCCGCGCACCCGAGCCCGCCAGAATCGCCCACGTGCCGGCATCGCATACCAGCCGCAGCAACGCCACCACAACAGCACCCGGACCCGGCAAAATCAGCGGCTGTGCCACCAGCGCCGCCACGAAGACCCACACGGCAAGCCAAAAGGCGGCAACGGCACCTGCTGCCGCCACCGCCTTCATACGCTCTATCATTTGTCGAGCAAACGCACGCACGGGTTACTCCATGTAGTAGAAATCATCAGCCGGGAGCTTGCTGCCCACGGCGCTCGCGTCCGCATCGGCCAGCACCTTCAGGTACCCACCGAGCGCGGCCTTCATATCCTTCCCTGTCTGGCAGACAAGCATGCACCCGGGAATCGCCTTTTCGGCAATCGTGGCGTTATCCACGATGCCCGCATCGACCACGGCCTGCGCCCAGTCCGCCGGCGCCGCGTTCACGGCCTCAACGCTCGCAACATGGCAGCTCAGGAATTCCGCCACGGCCTCGGGATGCTCCTCGGCAAAGGCACGGCGCACCACGGTCACACCCGTCAGCAAGCGCGAGCCCGTGTCTCCTGCCAGCTCGTCCCACACATCGGTCAGGCTCACCGGTGCCGACAGCTTGCCCTCGCTCTTGGCGATGGCCGCCGTCTTGAACGGCTCGGGTAGCACGCCCACGGCAGTCGGGTCGGCAAGCAGAGCCGAGAGCACCTCGGTAGGCTCGCTCTTAAACTCGAGCGCCACCTGACCGGCCAAGCCCGCGCGCTCCAGCAGGTAGTTCATGACGTACTCCGGCGTGGTGCCCTTGCCCGTCATATAGACGGTATGGCCCGCCAGATCGCCAAACGAGGCCACACTCGCGTCGCCCGTCACCACGTTCAGCACGCCCAGCGTGTTGATGTCGACGACCTGCACCGCGCCCTCGGTCTTGTTGTAGAGCACGCTCGCCACGTTGGCGGGCACCAGGGCGATATCGATATCGCCCTGAATGACCTTGGGCACAATCTCGTCGGCGGCAGTGTTGATCGCAAAGTCGAACTCATTGTCCGTCTCGCCATCGGCTGCCTGGTCCATAAACTGCACCAGACCGATCGACGTCGGACCCTTGAGCGAGGCGACGTGCACCTCGACCGGCTCTGCGGCAGCACCGGCGCCGTCCGTGGCAACCGAGCCCGCGGCGGACCCGGCACCGGCAGCCCCGCCGCCACAGCCCGCGAGCGCAAGTGACAGGGCGCCCGCGGCGAACGCCGAGGCAAACCCCCGGCGCGACATCTCAACATCAAACGCGCGCATCGCTAGCACGTCCCCTCGTTAGGCATCGTCCATGCGTGATGGTCGGTATGCAGCAGCTCCTCGGCCAGTGGCGAGAGCGGCTCGCCTAAGAACTCGCGGTAGCACGCCTGGACATCGGGATTCTCGTGCGAGAAGCGAATCTCGGCGTTCGCATCCAGGCCCCACAGCACCTGGCCGCGCTCGGCTGCCAGCTCGCAGCCGTCGTGGATGGGCTGACCGCCGCCACCGACGCAGCCGCCCGGGCATGCCATAACTTCGACGAAGTCATAGCTCACACGACCGTCGCGAATCGCGTCGAGCAGGCGGGCGGCGTTGCCCAGCCCGTGCGCCACGGCGACGCGCACCTTGGTGCCATCGATATCGGCAACGGCTTCCTTCCAGCCATCCAGGCCACGCGCGTCGGTAAAGAAGTCCGCATCGGGGTTCTTGTCCGTCATCAGGTAATAGGTCGAGCGCACGGCGGCCTCCATCACGCCGCCCGTGGCGCCAAAGATCACGCCCGCGCCCGTGCCAAAGCCCAGCGGCGTATCGAGCGGCTCCTCGACCAGCGTGTCAACGCTCACGTGGCTCGCGCGGATCATACGCACCATCTCGCGCACCGTCAGCGCAACGTCCACGTCGGGCGCGCCGCCCTCGCCCATCATGCTCGGCAGCGCACACTCGGCCTTCTTGGCCGTGCACGGCATCACGGACACCACAAACAGGCGCTCGGGCTCCACGCCCAGCACCTTGGCGTAGTAGGTCTTGGCAATAGCGCCGAACATCTGCTGCGGCGACTTGGACGTGGACAGGCTGTCGACAAACTCCGGATAGCGCGCCTTCACAAAGCGCACCCAGCCCGGGCAGCAGCTCGTAAACATGGGCCAGCCGCGGCTATCGCCCTCACCCTTGACGGCGGCGCCCAGGCGCTCGAGCAGCTCGGAGCCCTCCTCCATAATGGTGAGGTCGGCCGAGAAATCGGTATCGAACACGTACTCAAAGCCCACGCGGCGCAGTGCGCAAGCCAGGCGCTCAACGGTAGCCTCCTCGCGCGGAATACCGAGCTCCTCGCCCCAGGCGCTACGCACGGCCGGCGCAATCTGCACCAGCACGATCTTGTCGGGATTAGCGAGCGCGTCAAACACGGTCTCGGTGTCGTCGCGCTCGCGCAGCGCGCCCGTCGGGCAATGCGTGATGCACTGGCCGCACGCGACGCAATCGGTCTTGCCGATCGGCACGCGCCCGCGGGTGCCCACGGCGGTATGCGTGGCGCGGTTGGTCAGGTCCCAGATCCCTAGGCCCTGCATGCTCTCGCACACCTTGATGCAGCGCATGCATTTAATGCACTTGTCGTTTTCGCGGATGATGGGAAAATCGAAATCCCAGCCCTCGCCCGCCAAATGCCTTTGATACGGCAGATAGAAAATGCCCAGGTCGTTGGCGATGGTCTGCAGGTTGCAGTTGCCGCTGCGCACGCAGCTCGTGCACTGCGAATCGTGCTGGGACAGCAGCAGCTGCACGTTGGTGCGACGCGCCTCGCGGGCCTTGGGGCTGTTGGTGTGGACCACCATGCCGTCGAGCACGTAGTTGTTGCAGGCGGCAACCAGCTGATCGCAGCCCTCGACCTCGACCACGCACACACGGCAGCCGCCGATCTCGTTTAGATCGCGCAGGTAGCACAGGGTGGGAATCTGGATGCCGACGGACTTGGCCGCGTCCAGGATCGTGGTGTGCTCGGGTACCACGACCTCGCAATTATCGATAGTGAGCTTGACCATATTGTGCGCTCCGTTTTCGGTGTTATTGCTGACGGTGGTTTTGTTGGGCTCTACCATTCCAGGTTCCTCCCTCCGCGGAACGCGCCAAAGCCAAAGTGATCGCAGCGCAGGCAGCGGCTCGCCTCCTGGCGCGCCTCCTGCTCGGTGAGACCCTGCTCGACCAGATTCCAATCGTGAATACGCTCGCCGGCTTCGCGCTCGCCCAGCTCGCAGCGGCCGCACTCATGCTTGCCCTTAAACTGGACGGTCGGCAGCTCCACGTCGAGCTTGATCTTGTGGTCGAAGCCCAGGTAGTGGTCGATGTTTGCCGACGCCACGCGGCCGGCATTGATAGCGCGGATGACGGTGGCGGGGCCGGTCTGGCAGTCGCCGCCGCTAAAGAGGCCATCGAAGTTGGGCACGGCGCCGTCCGAATCGGTGACGATGCAGCCCCACTTGCAGGCAATGCCCATCTCCTCAAACGGCTTGGAATCGATGTCTTGGCCGATGGCGACGAACACGCGCTCGCAGGGGATGACGCGCTCGGGCGTGGCGGCGGCACGCGGAGCCGGACGACCGCGGCGGGGCTCACCGATAATCTGCGGCTGCACGCGCAGGCCGTTCACGCGACCGTCCTCGCCCCTCTCGATGGCGAGCGGGGCCGTCAGCTCCAGCACCTCGCAGCCCTCGGCCTGGGCACCGGCGATCTCGGCATCCTGGGCCGTCATATCGCAGATGCGACGGCGGTAGACGATGCTTACCTTTTCGGCACCGCAGCGCACGGCAGAGCGTGCCACGTCCATGGCAACGTTGCCGCCGCCGATGACGCACACGCGCTGGCCGCTCAGGTCGGGCAGTTCGTCGTCACCGATGGCACGCAGCATCTTGACGGCCGACTCCACGCCGGGCGCCTCTTCGCCCGGAAGGCCGAGCTTCTTATCGCTGTGGGCACCGATGGCCAGGTAGACGGCATCGAACTCGTCGCGCAGGCGGGCAAGCTCCTCGCCGTTGACGGAGTGATCGAGCTCAACGTCGATGCCGGCGCTCAAGATCCAGTCGATCTCGGCCTGCAGGCGCTCGCGCGGCAGACGATAGCTGGGAATTCCGTAGCGCAGCATGCCGCCCAGGTGGTGGCGCTGCTCAAAAATGGTCACCTTGTGGCCCATCACGGCCAGGTAGTAGGCACAGGAAAGGCCAGCCGGGCCGCCGCCGATCACGGAGACGCGCTTACCGGTGTTGTCCACTACATGCGGCTTGTGGTCGTTGAGGTCACTGTGCTCAACGGCAAAACGCTTGAGGGCGAGGATGTTCATGGGGTCGTCGACCATGCCACGGCGGCAATGCATCTCGCAGGGATGCTCGCACACCAGGCCGCAGACGAGCGGCAGCGGGTTGTTCTTGCGGATGACCTTAACGGCATCGGCATAGCGGCCGGCCTCGACGAGCGAAATGTAACCGGGAATGTCGACGTGCGCCGGACAGCCCGAGACACACGGGACGCGGGCCTCACGATCAAAGCCGCAGGAGTGCTCGCGAATGTGATGCTCAAAATCGTCGCGGAAGCCGCGAATGGCCGTGAGCGCCATGGCGCCGGCCTCGTAGCCGATGGCGCAATCGCTCGAAAGGTAGATGGTGCGGGCCGTGCGCTCAATCAGGTTGAGTGTGGACTCATCGGCGCGCCCTTCGAGCACATCGGCGAGCAGGTCGCTCAGCGCGCTTAGGCCCACGCGGCAGGGCGTGCACTTGCCGCAGCTCTGGGTGGAGCACAGGTTGACGCTGTCTCTTATACACATCTCCGAGCCCACGAGACTAGGCATGATATCGTATGC
>URVF01000117.1 GCA_900551185.1 uncultured Collinsella sp.
CTCGGCGTCCTCGTCAACATACTTGGCGTAGTCGGCGGGCTCGGGCCACTTGGCGATCATGAGTGCCTCGGCGCGGTCCACGTTGCCCTCGGCGTCCAGATCGAGCACGCTCGCCGGCATGTTGTCCCAGATCTCCTCGGTAACGAACGGCATGAGCGGGTGCATCAGGCGAATGGAGGTGTCGAGCACAAAGATCAGGTTGCGCTGGGCCTGCAGACGGCCCTCGCCCTTCAGGCGGGCCTTGGTGACCTCGACATACCAGTCGCAGACCTCGTTCCAGAAGAACTGCTGCACGCCGCGGGCCATGTCGCCAAAGGTGTACTTCTCGATACCCTCGGTGACCATCTTGACGGCCTTGGCCAGGCGGCTGAACATCCAGGCGTCGGCCGGCGTCTCAACGACGGGCTCGCCGGGCGTGTAGCCCTCCATGTTCATGAGCAGGAAGCGGCTGGCGTTCCAGATCTTGGTCACAAACGACTTGGCCTGGTCGGTACGCGGGCTGTCGATAAGCTTCTTGGTCTTCTTATCGATGTTCGCGTCGAACTTGACGTCCTGGTTGTTGGTGCACAGCGTAAGCAGGTTGTAGCGCATGGCGTCGGCACCGTACATGCCAATGAGGTCCATGGGGTCAACGCCGTTGCCCTTGGACTTGGACATGCGGCTGCCGTCCTTGGCCAGAATCGTCGGGTAGATGACGACGTCCTTAAACGGCACCTCGTCAAGGAAGTACAGCGAGCTCATGACCATGCGGGCGACCCACAGCGCGATGATGTCGCGCGCGGTGACGAGCGCCGTCGTGGGGTGATGGCCCTCGAGCAGCTCCGGCTTTTGCGGCCAGCCCTGCGTGGCGAAGGTCCACAGCTGCGAGCTGAACCAGGTGTCCAGCACGTTCTCGTCCTGGTGCACGTGATGACCGCCGCACTTGGGGCACACGTCGGTATCCTCGGTCAGGGCGTCCTCCCAGCCGCAGTCCTCGCAGTAGAACACGGGGATGCGGTGGCCCCACCAAAGCTGGCGGCTGATGCACCAATCCTTAAGGTTCTCCATCCAGGTGGTGTAGGTCTGCGTCCAGCGCGCGGGGTGGAAGGTGACCTTGCCGGAGTTGACGGCGTCGAGCGCCGGCCCCTTGAGCTTGTCGACGGCCACGAACCACTGCTCGGACAGCCACGGCTCAAGCGCGGCGTCGCAACGGTAGCAGTGCATGACGGAGTGGTCGTGATCCTCGACGTGATCGAGAAGGTCATGCTCCTCGAACCACTTAATGACGGCCTCGCGGCACTCCTCGCGGGTCATGCCGGTAAACTCGCCATAGCCCTCGACGACCACCGCGTGCTCGTCAAAAATGTTGATCTGCGGCAGGTCGTGGGCCTGACCCATGGCGTAGTCGTTGGGGTCGTGGGCCGGGGTGACCTTGACAAAGCCGGAGCCAAAGTTGGCGTCGACATGCCAATCCTCAAAGATGGGTATCTCACGGTTGACGATGGGGAGCTTGACGGTCTTACCCACAAAGGCTGCCTTCTCGGGGTCCTTCGGGGAGACGGCGACGCCCGTGTCGCCGAGCATGGTCTCGGGGCGCGTGGTGGCGACGACAATGTAGTCCTGGCCGTTGACCGGCTCGGTCAGCGGGTAGCGCAGGTGCCACAGGTGGCCCTTCTCGTCCTTGTACTCGGCCTCGTCGTCCGAGATGGCGGTGGTGCAGTTGGGGCACCAGTTGACGATGCGCTTGCCGCGGTAGATTAGACCGTCGTGGTACCAGTCGCAGAAGACCTTACGCACGGCCTGCGCGTAGTCCTCGTCCATGGTAAAGCGCTCGTTATCAAAGTCGACGGAGCAGCCCATGCGCTTGATCTGCTCGACGATGATGCCGCCGTACTCGTGGGTCCAGTCCCAGCAGGCGTCGACAAACTTGTCGCGACCAATCTCCAGGCGGCTGATGCCCTCACTCTTGAGCTTCTTGTCGACCTTAGTCTGCGTGGCGATACCGGCGTGGTCGGTACCCAGCACCCAACGCGTGGACTTGCCGCGCATGCGGGCCATACGGATGATGGCGTCCTGAATGGAGTCGTCGGTGGCGTGACCCATGTGGAGCTTGCCGGTCACGTTGGGAGGCGGAATGGTGACGGTGCAGTCGCCCACGCCCTCACGGCGCTTGTAGTAGCCGCCGTCGAGCCACTTCTGCAGGATCGCCGGCTCGTTGGTCGACGGATCGTAGTTCTTGGGCATCTCTTCCATATATCTCTCCCTGTCCCGCCGGGGAGGAATGTAGGCCCGATTTTCGCTCGGTCAGGTCCTGGGCTCGCTCGAAGACCACATTAAGTGGTCTTCGGCTCGTGCGGAATCTACGAAAATCGGGCCTACATTCCTCCCCTTAGGTATCGATTACTTCAGTCATTAATGACTTCGCTGAGGCTTAAACAAACACACAGAATAACACAGGCAGTTGGGGTTATTGCGCATATATAAAATAGCCTCCGACCGCGGGTGGCCGGAGGCTATTTGCAAACACGTTTTAAGCAGGTCTAGCCGTAGATGCGCTGGGGCTGTTCGGTGCCCTTGACGGCCGCTTCGGTTACGACGACCTTGGCAACGCCCTCCTCGCTGGGGAGGTCGAACATCGTCTGCTGCAGCACGTCCTCGCAGATGGAGCGCAGGCCGCGGGCGCCGGTCTTGCGAGCGAGCGCCATGCGGGCGATCTCGTGCAGGGCCGCGTCCTCAAACTCAAGTTCAACGTCCTCGAGCTGGAACATCTTGCGGTACTGACGCACCACGGCGTTCTTGGGCTCGGTCAGGATCGACACCAGGTCGTCCTCGTCGAGCGCCTGCGTCTGGGTGACGACGGGCGTACGTCCCACAAACTCGGGGATCATGCCAAAGGCGTTGAGGTCCTGCGGGAGCACCTGGCGCAACAGGTCGTTCTCGTCGACCGAGGTGGGGCCGGCAATCTCGGAGTTAAAGCCCACGCCCTTGTTGCCCACGCGATCGGCGATGATCTTGTCCAGACCCACAAAGGCACCACCGCAGATAAACAGGATGTTGGTCGTATCGATCTGCAGCAGCTCCTGCTGGGGATGTTTGCGACCGCCGGTGGGCGGAACGCTTGCCACCGTGCCCTCAAGAATCTTAAGCAGCGCCTGCTGAACGCCCTCGCCCGAAACATCGCGGGTGATGGAGAGATTCTCGGCCTTGCGGGCGATCTTGTCGATCTCGTCCACGTAGATAATGCCGACCTGCGCGCGCTCAATATCACCATCGGCCGCGTTGATGAGCTTGAGCAGGATGTTCTCCACGTCCTCGCCAACGTAACCGGCCTCGGTGAGCGCAGTGGCGTCGGCGATGGCAAACGGCACCTCGAGGATGCGCGCGAGCGTCTGGGCCAGCAGCGTCTTACCGGTACCGGTGGGGCCAAGCAGCAAGATGTTGGACTTGGCGAGCTCCACCTCGTCCATATCGTCATCGAACTGGCCGCCCATACCGTCAGCCTCATCAAAGGCGGACACCGCGGCACCGCCCTCGATCACGCGGCGATAGTGGTTGTACACAGCCACCGACATGGCGCGCTTGGCGTCCTCCTGGCCCATAACATAGGCCGAAAGCTCGTCATAAATCTCGTGCGGCGTCGGCACGTGCGTGATGACCTGACGGTCGTCCTCGAGCTCAAAGCCCTCGGCCTCGGGGTCAACGGCGGGCTGGGACGCAACCTGGCCGTGGTCGTTGAGGAAACCCGGGAGATTGCCGTTGCGGGCGGCGTCCATAAAGTCCGAAGCCAGCGACTCCTCAAGGATCTCGGAGCAGGCGGCGACGCACTCGTCGCAGATAAAGATGTTGGTCGGACCCTTTACGAGACGACGGACCTGGCCCTGCTCTTTTCCGCAGAAGGAGCAGCGGATGGGGTTGCCGTTCTCGTCAAAGTTGTCCTGCATGTTACCTGCCATCCTAGGCGTCCTTCGCGGCGAGGTCGCGCGAGGTAACGATACGATCGATCAAGCCGTAGTCGAGGGCCTCGGCAGCGGTCAGGTAGTTGTCGCGCTCGGTGTCGGCCTGAACCTTCTCGATCGGCTGGCCCGAGGCATCGGACAGGATCTGGTTGAGCTCGCGGCGGGTCTTCTTGATCTCCTCGGCCACGATCTCGATCTCGGTCTGCTGACCCTGGGCACCGCCGCTGGGCTGGTGAATCATAACCTTGGAGTGCGGCAGGCAGAAGCGCTTGCCCTTGGCGCCGGCCGAAAGCAGCACGGCGGCCATGGACGCGGCCATACCGACGCAGATGGTGGAGACCTGCGGCTTAATGAAGTTCATGGTGTCCAGAATCGCCAGGCCGGAGTAGACCTCGCCGCCGGGCGAATTGATGTAGAGCGAGATATCCTTCTCGGCATCCTGGCTCTCAAGATGCAGCAGCTGGGCAACGACCAGGTTGGCGCTGACGGAGTTGATCTCCTCGCCCAAGAAGATGATACGGTCGTTGAGCAGGCGCGAATAGATATCGTAGCTGCGCTCGCCGCGCGGCGTCTGCTCGATAACGTATGGCACGAGGGCGGAATCGAACTTAGCGATCATACGCATCTCCATTTCTCTCTTGCGGACCAAATTGGTTCTAGATAAACGTACGGTGCCCGCATGCTATGCATTGGCTGGCACCGTACGAAGCAACCGGATAACCGGTGTATAACTTTACCCCATCACGGGCGCATCCATGCGCTCGCGGAAAAGGTGGCGAGAATTACTCAGCGTCCTTGGCGGTCTCGTCGACCTCGGTCACCTTGGCGTTCTCGACCAGGTGATCGACGGCCTTGGAGCGACGGATGGACTCGCGGACGGCAGGCATGCGGCCATCAGCGATGAACTCGGCCTTGGAAGCCTCGACGTCCTTGACGCCGGCCTTCTCGAACTCGGCGTTGATGTCGTCCTCGGTGACCTCGATCTTGAGCTCGCGAGCGAGGGCGTCGAGCGCCAGGGACTCACGGGCAACGTCGTTGGCCTGCTTGTGCAGGTCGCCGATGAACTGCTCCATGGTCAGGCCGGAAGCGGGCAGCCAGGTGTCGAGCGTCATGCCGCGGGCAGCGAGGTTGGACAGGAAGTTCTGGCCGAGCTCCTCAAAGACGGACTGCTCGTAGTCGGCGTCCATCTCGTCGAGCTGCAGACGCTCGGCGAGAGCGGCGACGCAACGGTTCTCCTTCTCGGCCGGGAGGCGGGAAGCCTTGTCCTGCTCGATCTCGATCTTGATGGCGTCGCGCATAGCGTCGATGCTGTCGAAGCCAAAGTCGGACT
>URVF01000118.1 GCA_900551185.1 uncultured Collinsella sp.
CACGCGTAAGATCGTCGGCAGCGTCAGATGTGTATAAGAGACAGTCGCCGAGGACCCCGAGCCCACCGAGGAGCAGATCAAGTACGCCATCCGTGGCAATGTCTGCCGCTGCACCGGCTACAAAAAGATTATCGAGGGCATCTCGCTGGCCGCTGCGGTGCTCCGTGGCGAAAAGCAGATCGACGAGGACCTGGAGCGCGGCGATGACTACGGCGTGGGCAAGCGCGCCTTCCGTATCGACGTGCGCAAGAAGGTGCTCGGTGAGGGCAAGTACCCCGATGATATCGACGAGCTTGATCAGCCGGGCCTGACCTATGCCAGCGCCGTGCGCTCCAAGTATCCGCGCGCCCGTGTACTCTCCATCGACACCTCCAAGGCCGAGGCCCTGCCCGGTGTGGTGGGCATCCTGCGCGCCGAGGACGTGCCGGTCAACCAGGTCGGCCACCTTATTCAGGACTGGGACGTCATGATCGCCCAGGGCGATATCACCCGCTGCGTGGGTGACGCCATCGTGTTGGTGGTCGCCGAGGACGAGGCGACGCTCGAGAAGGCCAAGAAGCTCGTCAAGATCGATTACGAGCCTCTGGAGCCCGTGCGCAACATCGCCGAGGCCAGGGCCGCCGACGCCCCGCGCCTGCATGACAGCTTCTTTGCCTTCGGCAACACGGTGGAGCTCAAGGACAACGTGTGCCAGAGCCGCCACGTGACGCGCGGCGACGCCGCCAAGGCGCTGGCCGAAAGCGCGTTCACCGTGACGCAGCGCTTTACCACGCCCTTTACCGAGCATGCCTTCTTGGAGCCCGAGTGCGCCGTCGCCTTCCCGTACAAGAACGGCGTCAAGGTGCAGTCGACCGACCAGGGTGCCTATGATACGCGCAAAGAGTGTGCCCACATGTTTGGCTGGGATAGCGAACCCGAGCGCGTGGTTGTAGAGACCATGCTCGTGGGTGGCGGCTTTGGCGGCAAGGAGGACGTGTCCATCCAGCACCTTGCCGCGCTCGCCGCGTATAAGTTCCAACGCCCTGTGAAGTGCAAGCTCACGCGCGCCGAGTCGCTCGCGTTCCATCCCAAGCGCCATGCCATGGACGGTACCTTTACGCTGGGTTGCGACGCCGAGGGCAACTTTACCGGTCTGGACTGCGAGATCAACTTTGATACCGGCGCCTACGCATCGCTGTGCGGTCCGGTGCTCGAGCGCGCCTGTACGCATGCCGTCGGCCCCTACAAGTACCAGAACACCGACATTCGCGGTTTTGGCTACTACACCAACAACCCGCCCGCCGGCGCGTACCGAGGCTTTGGCGTTTGCCAGTCCGAGTTTGCGCTCGAGAGCCTGATCGACCTGCTGGCCGAGAAGGTCGGCCTGGATCCGTGGGAGATCCGCTACCGTAACGCCATCGAGCCGGGCGAGGTTCTGCCCAACGGTCAGATTGCCGACTGCTCCACGGCGCTGAAGGAGACGCTGCTCGAGGTCAAGGATGCCTACTACGCGCATCCTGGACATGCCGGTATCGCCTGCGCCATGAAGAACGCCGGCGTGGGCGTGGGCCTGCCCGATGCCGGCCGCTGCAAGATTCGCATCGAGAATGGCGTGGCTGTGGTCTATGCCGCCACGTCCGACATCGGCCAGGGCTGCAATACCGTCTTTTTGCAAGACGTTGCCGAGGCCTGCGGTCTGCCGCTTCACTGCATTGCCAATGGCGAGTGCTCCACCGAAAACGCTCCCGACTCCGGCACCACGTCTGGCTCGCGTCAGACGGTCGTGACCGGCGAGGCCGTGCGTGGTGCCGCCTTCCTGCTGCGCGATGCCATGCTTGACATCGAGGCCGGCAAGCCTGCACCCGATACTCCCGTGAGCGCGCATGGCGACGGCGTCAAGATCGAGTACGACGACGGTCACGCCTATCAGCTGCGCGCACAGGAGCTCGTCGCCGGCCAGGGCATGCATCCTCAGGATCCCGCGGCCGCCATCAAGGCGCTCGAGGGATGCGAGTTTGGCTACGTGTATCTGGAGCCGACCGACAAGCTGGGTGCCGACGTGCCCAACCCCAAGAGCCACATCTGCTACGGCTTTGCCACGCATGTGGTCATTCTGGATGATGACGGCCGCGTGAGCGAGGTCTATGCCGCGCACGATTCCGGCAAGGTGGTCAACCCTATCTCCATCCAGGGTCAGATCGAAGGCGGCGTGCTCATGGGTATGGGCTATGCGCTTACCGAGGATTGGCCGCTCAAGGACTGCGTGCCCCAGGCAAGGTACGGTACGCTCGGGCTGTTCCGTGCGCCCGAGATCCCGAATATCCACGCCATCTACGTGGAGAAGGACGAGCTGCTGCCCGTGGCATACGGCGGCAAGGGCATCGGCGAGATCGCAACGATCCCCACGGCGCCCGCCGTACAGAACGCCTATCGCGCATTTGACGGCAAGCTGCGTCCCGATCTGCCCATGGTGGATACGCCCTACAGCCGCGCCCGTCGCCGCGGGTAGGGTAGGGTGCGGACAGCCATTGCTGATGGGCTGTTTGCGCTCAACATCAACTACATACGCTGCGCCTTTGGCCCCGGCTCCATCGCGAGTCGGGGCTTTTTGTTTGGAGCGGAAACTGTGACCCGGAATTGCCACTCGGAATGGGACGCGCTTTCCGGACAGCCTTCAAGCGGAAACTACGGCCCAGTTTTTGGCTCCAGAACGGGGTGCATTTTCCGGAACGGTCCACGTGCGGTGATGTACCGCCCCTTTTGCGTGCGCCGCTTGTCGAATTACGTTATAGCTGGCCATATTATAGGAAGGTATAATATAGCCAGCTATAACATAAAGGAAGGATGGCCCTATGTTTATCGGAAGAACAGTGGAAATGTCCGAGCTCAATCGACTGTATGGCACGGGCTCCTTTGAGATGCCTGTGATTTACGGCCGCCGTCGCGTGGGTAAAACGCGCCTTATCACAGAGTTCATCCAAGGCAAGAAGGCTATTTACTTTCAAGCTCGTCGTACCAATGCAGAGGCAAACCTGCACGGCTTTAGCCAGGCGATACTTGCGGGTTCGGTTGGTGCTGTAGGCGTGTCGTTTCGTAGCTTTGACGAGGCGTTCGATGCATTAGCTACCATGGCTCGCACGGAACGTTTGATTGTCGTGATTGACGAGTATCCCTATCTCGCCCAATCGAATCCCGAAATCAGCTCGTTGCTGCAAGACAAGATCGATCACCTGTACAAAGAGACCAGGCTCATGCTGATCCTATGCGGCTCGTCTCTTTCGTTTATGGAGGAACAGGTGTTGGGCTACGAGAGCCCACTATACGGTAGGCGTACGGCCCAGTTTAAGATCATGCCGCTCGATTTTACGACGACCCTCGGGTTGTGGCAGAGCATGGGTCGCGAAGACGCTGCAGTTTGCTATGGCATGACGGGTGGCATTCCTGCATATATCGAGAAAGTCGATCCTGCCGCACCGCTCAAGGACAACATCAAACGTCTATTTCTTACTCCTACGGGCTATCTCTTTGAGGAGCCGAGTAACCTGCTGTTGCAAGAGTGCCGCAATCCCGAGCAATATGATGCGATCGTGCAAGCAATTGCTCGGGGGCGCTCGAGGATCTCGGAGATTGCGAGCTCTACGGGAATCCCTGCGAGCAACGTAAAGAGCTATGTGGATAAGCTGGCGTCGCTTGGGATTGTCGAGCGCGAGCTGCCCCTAAACGAGACGAGCAATAAGCGAGCCGTGTATCTGCTGAGCGACCAGATGTTTAGGTTCTGGTACAAGTTTGTGCCGCAGAACATTGGGCTGATTCAAAACGATATGGCCGAGATGGCGTATAAGCGCATTGAGCCGCACGTATCGGATTACATGGGTACGGTCTTTGAGCTTATATGCAGGCAATACGTGTACGAACTCGCGCGCGCGGGCCAGCTCGATGTGGTTCCGGCGAGCGTCGGGCGCTGGTGGGGGACGGACAATCGCACACATACGCAGGAAGAAATCGACTTGATTGTTGACGATGGCGAGGGCGCTGCGCTGTTTGCGGAGTGCAAATGGCACAATGAACCGGTTGGCGAGGATGTGCTGCAAAAGCTCGTGCACCGAAGCGAGCTCTTTAGACGGCAGCAAAAAAGCTATGCGATCTTCTCGAAGCGTGGCTTTACGCAAGGATGTCAGGAAGCTGCAGCGAGCAGGGGAGATGGCAAGCTGATTTCGTTTGCCGAGATGTGCGAGCGGAGATAACCAAGCACGCTCTGATGTGATGCTCGGAATGGGTCGCGCTAAGGATGCCAAGCGTAAAACCTTCAATGAAAATGGCGTAAAAACTACATCTGTCATGGCGTAAAAACTACATTGAAAGTAGCGTAAAATCAGCATTGAGAATGGCGTAATTTCGCATATCGCATGATAGAGAGGGACGGCCGTCTATGGATGCACCAAAGAGATTGACCCAAAAGGGATATAGGCCCCGGCTCATAGAGGAGCGCCTCGACACCCTTATGCGGGCGTTTGGCAGTGTGGAGATCAACGGCCCCAAATGGTGCGGCAAGACCTGGACGGCGCTCTCTCGCTCGGCGAGCGTCTCCAGGCTCGATGAGCCTGCGCAGCGTGCGGCGGCAGAGGTCGACCCAAGCCTGGCGCTCATCGGCGATGCGCCACACCTGGTCGATGAATGGCAGGAGGTGCCCGAGGTTTGGGATGCCGCCCGGCGTTTCGTGGACGCGAGCGGCAACGAACGGGGGACACTTTTGCTCACGGGCTCGACCGCGCTCAAAAGCGAGGAGCGCAGCCATGTTCGTCATTCCGGCACGGGTAGGATCGCCCGTCTGTCAATGCGCCCCATGGCCCTGTGTGAGTCGGGCGACGGCGAGCCGCTCGTGTCACTGGCAAGCCTCTTTAAGGGCGAGGATTTTGCCCCTCAGCGTCGCGAGAGCACGGTGGATGACGTCGCCCGCTGGTGCTGCAGGGGCGGTTGGCCTGCAAATCTTGGGCTTTCGGAAGATCTTGCGCGAGAGACGGCAAGCCAGTACGTGCACTCGGTGCTCGACGTCAACGTGCTGGACGAGGGCATGTCGTCCGAGCTTGCACACGGCCTTTTGCGAGCTCTTGCCATGAACGAGAGCCAGGCTGTCACGTACAAGACGCTCGTAAAGGATGCCTCGTACGGTGAGGCGGGCCCCGACGAGAGGACCATCGCTGCGTACTTGGACCTGTCTCTTATACACATCTGACGCTGCCGACGATCTTACGCGTGTAGA
>URVF01000119.1 GCA_900551185.1 uncultured Collinsella sp.
TCGTCGGCAGCGTCAGATGTGTATAAGAGACAGCAACAGCACTATCCAGATCGTTCGAAATACCGTTCAGCGAATCCAAAACGCCCGAGATGGTCTTCTTGAGCTCCTTTGCCTTGGCCGAAAACGTAGAGTCGTAGTCAGTCTTGGCGCCCGAGATACCAGCCTTGGCATCCGCGATTGCCTGATCGACCTCGGCACGCGACTTGTTAACTTCTGCCATGCTGTCAGAAAGGGACTTTGCTGTTGCCGTCAGGTCCTTGGCGTTATTGCGATACTCCACCGCGATTCTGCTCAGCGATGTTGCCACAGACTTGAGGCTGTCCTGGAGCTTTTCGTCAGTCACCTGATCGGCAAAGCTGCGGAGCTGGTCGGCCGTGGCGTCGATATCCTTGGCGCGCGCATTGAGGGCCGCAGCGGCATCGTTGAGCTGGGACACCGTAAGGTCAACATGCTGGTTCGCGGCATCGAACGCCTTCGCGAGCTCGGCAGACACATTGTCGAACGAACCCGCACTTCCATCGATCGCGGCATCGATGGCATCGTTTGCCGCCTTAAGCGCTTCTTTGGAATCATCGATGCCGCTTTTGGCATGTTCCATGAGCTGCTTTGTCGACTCATCGACGGCACCGGTCTGCTTGAGCATGCCGCTCGCCGACGTCAGCGAATCGGACGTGGAGCTCAAAATGCCCGCCAGCGACGTTGCGCTGGCCTGAACGTCTTGCAGGTCCTGGACCGAATCGCCGAGCGTCGAGGACAGGTTGGCGATAAAGTTGCTCACTTGATCGGTGCTCATGTAGTCGAGCAGGCTGGACACGGTTTTAAGACCGATGGTCGTAATGGTCTTGGTAAAGGTCTCGTTGACTTGGCTCTGGACGGCACTCGACCCTTTCTCGGTCACGATCTGGGCAATGGCGTTGGCCTTCTGATTCTCGTAGAACTCGATATCGGCATGCTTCACGTCGGTCGAAAAGAGCGTCATCATATCGGCACTAAACGTCTTAGGGATAACGACAGCCGCATAGTATGCGCCCGATTTGACGCCCTCGATGGCCTTTTCTCGATTGTTGAGTACAACCCAATCGAAGCTCTCGTTGCCGCGCAGGGTGGCGGTCACGTTTTCGCCCACGTTAACCTCGACGGGGATCAAATCGCTCTCGTAACCCTCATCGGTGTTGACCACGGCGATCTTAAGATTGCCGGTGTTGCCGTACGGATCCCAGCTGCCGGCGATGTTAAACCACGCGTACAGACACGGTACGATAATGAGGCCCATCACGACAACCAAGCCGATCACGGAGCGAGACACGTTTTGGACATCGCGCTTAAACAGATGCAGGATGTTCTTCATTTATGCCTCACCTCCTTTGGAGTGCTTGCCAAGCGCGGTGGTATCTCCATCATTTGTGGCTGTGCTGTCGCTGCCCTGAGATTTATGGTGCGAGCCGATATGCGGCAAGCGGCCCGTGGACTGATCGCCGCCCTTGGCACCACGCTCGCTGGCGTTGAGGCCAAACATGTGGCGGGCGGCAGGAATGGCGGCCGTGTGTTCGCGCATCTCGCGACGCAGGTCCTCATCCGAAAGCGCCGAGATGCGCATCTGGGTATTGAGGCTCGCTCGGATATATTCGATATTGATAAGCCAGCCGCAGATGGCAATAACCGAGATGATCCAAATGACGAGCAGGATGATCTTGCCGTTATTGTCGATATCGAGAACCGTCGACAGGACAAAGAGCAGGACCTGAACGCCCACCACGGCGGCAAAACCGCCCTTGATGTAGTACGGGTAGCGATGTTCAAAGGCGACCGCATGATCGAGCAGTTCGCGACGGTACGAATCGGAATCGAGCATGACGCGCATGGCCGTGCGCAGCGAGTAGCGCTGGCGCGGCAGGTCGTTGGACTCGCAAATCATCATACCGGTCGTGGAGAGCTGTTTATCAAAGAGCAGGTTAAGGTTGAGCAGCAGCGGACGCAGCTGCAGGCCGATAAAGAGCGCCACGATCAAGAACACGCCCAGAATGCACAGGTTAAACAGGTAGTTGAACGAATACATGCCGCCGACCGTCTCGCGCAGCAGATTGATGCCGTAGGTAAAGGGCAGCAGCGGGTGCAGCCACTGGAAGAAGCCGGGCATCATCTCGATGGGGTACATGCCCGACGAACCCGGGATCTGCACGATGACGAGAATGACGCCGATAGCCTTGCCGATATGCTTAAACGTGGTGGACAGCGCATAGATGATATTGACGTAGGTGAACGAGATGGCGATGCCGCCCAGCACGAACAGCAACGGGTTGACGCACTGTACGCCAATAACCAGATCACCCACCGTAACGATGATGGCCTGCAACGCGCCCAGGATCACCATGAGCAACCAGCGGCCAAAGTAGCCTTGGCGCGCCGTAAAGCTGCCAACACCTTCACGGTCGACCTCGAGCTTGTAAATGGCGATGAGCACATAGCCGCCCACCCAAAGCGCCAGATTGGTGTAGAAGGGAGCGATGCCCGAGCCAAAGCTCTTGACCGGATAGATTGACTTGGACGTCAACTCAACCGGAGACGCCATGAAATCTGCCACGTCATTGACATCGACGCCCATCAGATCGGCCAGCTCGCCCATGGACTCGGAGGTCTGCAGCGCCGCGATGTCATTGGCGGCGGTTGCAAGCTTGTCCTGGACCTTGGCAAGCGAGGAATCGGTCTGGGACAGCGTGGTCTTGGCCTGGCCGAGCGTAGCGCTAAGCTGCGCCAACGTGCCGCGCGCATTTGCAAGTGTAGGTGTCATACCCGAGACGATACCGGTCAGGTCGCCCGAAACGGCAGCAAAAGAGTCGAGCGCGCTCGAGGCCTTCGGCAGCGCGTTTTGGCCCAAGTCCGTCTGGGCTTGGCCAAGGTTGGTCGCACCGGTATGAATTGCGTTATTGATAGCGTCACTGGCACCCGAAACAGCCGCTGCGTCATTCGCCATGGCGCTCGACTGCGCGGACAGACCGTCCTTGATGCTCTGAAGCTTTTCATTCTGCTCTCGAAGCAAATCGATGGTCGATACAATGCGCGCGTCAATTTCCTCGGAACCTGTCGACGTGTCATTGGCGAGAATCTCCAAGTGCCCGATAACGGCCTTATTGTGGTCGATCGTCGCTTGAAGAGACTCGAGCGAGTTGTCGATACGGGTGGTCGTAGATGTGACCGCGCCCGTCAGCTTGCCGATGGCAGCGTTCGCAGAGGCCGACGTCTTGGTGAGCGCAAGGCTGCCTTCCGAGAGCGCCTTGGAGAGCGAGGTGATGGAGTTGCCCGCCGTGGTGCGAGCTTCGCTCAGCAGGTCGTTGCCCTGGGAGATCGCCTGCGTCAGCGACGGTGCCTGGCCTTGCAAGCCGGCAAGTGCCGCATCAGCCGAGGCGATAGCGCCACTCGTCTTATCGATGGCGGCATTCATATCGCCAATCGAATCGCGCACCTCGCCCAAGGTGTCGGACGCCTCGGACACCGAACTTGCCAGCGAGTCCTGAGTCTGGGTTGCCTTGTCCTTTAAATCGACACCGGCATCCTTGGCGATACCGGCAACAGTCTTGCCTACCGTAGAGACAAATTCCGAGTTGATCTGCTCCTCGATGGTGTTTGCACCGGTATCGGTAACCTTGGGCGCAATGGCGCTCTTCTTCTCATTGACGTAGTACGTGAGCTTGGGCTGATGGTAGTTGCCGTCGAGCATCGAAACCAGGTTATCCGAGAAGTTCTTGGGAATCACGATAGCGGCATAGTACTCGCCGCTCTCGACGCCCTCCTTGGCATCGGACGCCGAATCGACGAAGGTCCAGCCCAGCTGATCGTTCTCCTTGAGCTGATCGACAACCTGGTCGCCCGCGTTGAGCTCGCCCACCAAGTCGTTTTGGGTGCCCCGATCGTTGTTGGCGATGGCAATCTTGATACCCTGGGTGTTTCCGTACGGATCCCAGTTGGCCACGATGTTGTACCAGGCATACAGCGAGGGAATAACGCACACGCCAAGGGTAACCACCAAGGCGACGGGGTTCACAAGCAGTCGCTTAATGTCGCGCTTAAATATCGCAAAGGACACCTTTGCATTGGATAGTTTGCTGCCGAGACTCACGCTTGGACCATCCATCCTGTCGTTAAATCGAATCGTACTATCGACAACCATTGTACGTAGGCGCTTTAGCGTCTCAGAGCACAATGGTATTGAGTTTTGCGGGTAGCAATATACTACGAAGACAAATTAACGTACAGTTGTACAGTATCTTAAATTTCAGCAGGTCACAAAACCACAACCCGCACAAATTAGCAATTCAAATAGTCATCGGGGACGTTCTTAAACGACTAGTCAAACAAAAACGTCCATTACAGTCGAAATTGTCAGCCCGGGACTGTCTCGGGCTACGATTGAGGCGCGCCCAGAACGGGCCGCCGACCGGGCGCCCGCGCACGGCCGAACGTCCCTGCCCCCGAGAGGGCCTGTTGGGTGCTGCCGGCGCGGGACGCGCCGCCCCCGACGGCTGATAGGAAAGTGCCGGGCAGGCGCCGCGGCTGGTAATGTGAGTGCCGAGGGGGAGGCCATCCGGTCGAACGACTACCGGAAGGATACCACCGTGAAAGCGCCATCCACCAGACCCGCGGCCGTGCTCGGCCTGGACGTCGGCAAGTCATCGCACTGGGCCTGCCTGATCGACCGCGACGGGGAGGTGCTGGCCAGCGCCCCCGTCCGCAACAGGGAGACCGAGCTCGACGCGCTGTTCGCCTCCGCGCCCGCCGGCACGCTCGTCGTCGTCGACCAGTTCCGCAACATAGGGTCCCTCGCCGTGAGGCGGGCCCGCGCCGCAGGGCTCGGGGTCGCCCACCTGCCCGGGCTCGCCGCCAGCCGCGCCGCGGGCCTGTTCGCCGGCGAGGCCAAGACCGATGAGCGCGACGCCGCGGTGATCGCGCGGACCGCCCTGGGCGTGCCGGACTCCCTGTCGGGGGTCCCGGGCCGCGGCGAGGCCCTCGAGGCCGCCCGCGCCCTCTCGTCGCAGCGCGACCACGTCGTCGCCTGCGCGACCAGGGACAAGAACCGCCTGCGCGCGGTGCTGCTCGAGTCCTGCCCGGCCCTCGAGGCCGCGGTCGACCTGTCGGACCGGCGGTGGCTGGAGCTGCTCGCCGGGTTCGGCGGGGCGTGGGGGATCGCCCGCTCCGGGGCCGAGGGCCCGCGGGC
>URVF01000120.1 GCA_900551185.1 uncultured Collinsella sp.
GTGGGCTCGGAGATGTGTATAAGAGACAGCATGATCGAGCACGGTAAGGTCGCTCAGGAGCTGGGCGCCGATGCGCTTGTCGCCACCTGCCCGTTCTATGCCCTGCAGGGCATGACCGAGGTCGAGGAGCACTTCCGCATCCTGCATGAGGAACTCGACCTGCCCATCTTCGCCTACGACATCCCCGTGTGTGTCCACACCAAGCTCCCGTGGAAGCTCCTTGCCAAGCTCGGTGCCGAGGGCGTTCTGGCCGGCGTCAAGGATTCCTCGGGTGATGACATCTCGTTCCGCTACCTCGTTCAGGAGAACGAGAAGAATGGCCATCCGATGAGCATCCTCACCGGTCACGAGGTCGTCGTCGACGGTGCTTACCTTGGCGGCGCCGACGGCTCCGTTCCGGGTCTCGCCAACGTTGAGCCCGAGGGCTACGTGCGTCAGTGGAAGGCCGCTCAGGCTGGTGACTGGGCTACCGTCAAGGCCGAGCAGGATCGCCTCAATGAGATTTCGCACATCTGGGATGTCACCTCGGGCGTCCAGGGTTATGCCGGTGGCGTCGGCGCCTTCAAGACCGCTATGAACCTCATGGGTATCTTCGACAGCCCGACCATGCCGCGCCCGGTGAAGGCCATGACCGGCGAGAACGTCGAGGCGATTAAGAAGGTCCTCCAGGACAACGGTCTCCTGTAAAGCTTCCCCGGGCACCCGACCTCGCCGTTCAACCGTGCGGCCATGACCCATTAGATCAATGGTCACACGGTTTCTTGGCGATCTCGGGCACCTGGAAAACCTTTTCCGCGCTGTGACGGCTAGCCTGACGGCGCATTTCCTGTAGTTGTTTTTTATCTCCTAAGGAGAGCGACATGGAGAACAAGTACGTCTGCTCTGTCGATATCGGCGGAACTAAGATCGCGACTGCCATCATGGAGTACCCGGCTGACGGTAGTGTGCCCCATCCTGTTTTTGAGGCCGAGGTTCCCACCGAGGCCCAAGAGGGCGGCGAGGCCGTCTTCCAACGTATCGAGGCGTCCATCAAGGCTGCTCTCGAGGCGAATCCCGATGTCGAGGTCCTTGGCGTCGGTATCGGTGCCGCCGGCGTCGTCGATCCCAAGACGGGCGCCATCGCGTATGCCAACGAGATCATGCCCGGCTGGTCCGGTGTTCAGTTGGGGCCGCGCCTGCGCGAGGACCTCGGTCTTCCCGTTGCCGTTGTAGGCGACGTGCAGGCTCATGCTCTGGGCGAGGCCCACTGGGGCGTCGGCAAGGGCAAGTTCTCCGTCTTGTGTCTTGGCATCGGTACGGGCATCGGTGGCGCATATGTCGAGAACGGCCGCGTGATGCAGGGTTTCCATGGTGCTGCTGGCCATATGGGCCACATCGAGTGCTCGGCTGCCGCCGGTATTCCCTGCGCCTGCGGGCGTTCCGGCCATCTGGAGTCGGTTGCTTCGGGCACTTCCATTGGTCGTATGTACGATGAACGCTTTGGTCGCGTCGACCCCAGCCGTCCTTCGGTCGGTCGCGATGTGAACGACCTGTGCCGTGCGGGCGACGCAAAGGCGACCGAGGTCATCCATGACGCCGGCTTTGCGCTGGGTGCCAGCTTGGGCTCGCTCGCTAACATCCTGGACCCTGAGGTCATCGTGCTTTCGGGTGGCGTGATTCACCAAGGTCCCGATTGGCGTTCACAGACGTGGAAGGATTCGGTACACGAGGGCTATGCCAGCCAGGCGCTCGATCCGCTTCAGGACACGCCGATCCTCATCGGTTCTCTGGAGGGCGATGCTCCGCTCATCGGTGCCGCCGAACACCTTCTTGCTTCGTTGAAGTAAACATAACTACCAAGTGTGCCTTCTGAGGTGCCGCAGATTGACGTGAAAGAGGAGCGAAGCGTACTTCGGTACGCGAGCGACGGTTTGAACGTCAAGGTGCGGTGTCTCAGAAGGCTGTTTTGAGAAAGGTTGAGTCGAACATGACCGTTGATCCTTTGATTCAATCCCTGAAGGGCAAGCTCGTCGTGAGCGTTCAGGCGTATATGGGCGAGCCGCTTCGTACGCCCGAGACCATGGCTCAAATGTCTCGCGCTTGCGAGCTTGGCGGCGCCGCCGCCATTCGCTGCCAGGGCCTTGCCGACATTGCCGCCATTAAGGGTCGCTGTGAGGTTCCCGTCATCGGCCTGTGGAAGGATGGGCACGAGGGCGTTTATATCACGCCGACGCTGCGTCACGCTCGCGCCTGCGTTGCTGCCGGTGCCGATATCGTGGCGATCGACGCCACCGATCGTCCGCGCCCCGACGGCAAGTCGGTTGAGGATACCTTCCGCCCGCTGCACGAGGAGGGTGTGCTCCTGATGGCGGATTGTGCCACTATCGAGGACATTCGCCGTGCGGTTGATATGGGCTTCGACCTGGTATCCACCACGCTTTCTCACGGTGTCGCCGCCATCGACTGTACCATGGCCGATGGCCCCGATCTGCCGCTCCTGCGTCAGGCGACCGAGGAATTCCCCGGTCTTCCCATCATCTGCGAGGGCCGCGTGCACACGCCCGAGGAGGCTCGCGCCGCGATCGATGCTGGCGCCTGGGCCGTTGTCGTCGGCACCGCCATCACGCACCCCACGAGTATTACGAGTTGGTTCAAGGCTGCGCTTGAGGCGTAAGACAGGCCTCGTATCCGCTCGGGGCGGTATACTCAATATAGGCAATTGACCGCGCGGGATCCGGGTTGCTGGGTCCCGCGCTTGTTTTCGGGAGGCAACACATGCAAAAGGGAGATGCCATGGATGCGGCGGAGCGCTCGGAGCGCATCCCCGATATCGTCATCATCACCGGAATGTCCGGATCAGGCCGCACACAGGCCATGCACGTGTTCGAGGACATGGGCTATTTTTGCATCGATAACCTGCCTCCGCGTCTCATCGCCCAGCTTGCCGAGCTCGTCGGCATCAATACGGGCGTGGGCAGGCATCTCGCCGTCACCTGCGATTTGCGTAGCCAGGGACTGTTTGACGAGCTGCTCGATGCGGTTGCCGCGCTCGAAGAGCGCGAGATGAGCTGCGACATCGTGTTCCTGGAGGCTTCTGACGAGGTGCTGATTCGTCGCTACAGCGAAAATCGCCGCCGTCATCCCATTGCCAAGCCGGGGGAGACTACGGCCGATGCCATTCAGCGCGAGCGCCTTCAGCTTCAGGGCGTGCGCGACCGAGCCGATATGATTATCGACACGAGCCGTCTGCGCACCTCTGCGCTGCGCAACAAGCTACGTATGGCATTTTCCGAGCTGTCCGACCAGCAACTCATGGACGTCCACGTGTTCTCGTTTGGCTTTAAGCACGGCATGCCCGTCGAGGCGGACATTATGATCGACGTCCGCTTCCTGCCCAATCCGTTCTACGATCCCGAGATGCGCACGATGACCGGTCTCGATAAAAAGGTCTCCGATTTTGTTCTGGACCATCCCAAGACGCAGGAGTTTTGGAAGGCTTGGACACAGCTGCTCGATACGGTGATGCCGGGCTATATCGCGGAGGGTAAGCCGCAGCTTTCTATCGCCATCGGCTGCACGGGCGGCCAGCACCGCAGCGTTGCCATTGCCGAGGCCACGGCACGTTATTTGGAAGGCGCTCAGTATCATGTGAGCATCTCCCACCGCGACCTGTCGCGCGCCAACACGAAGGCATAGGCCTGCATGTCGTTTACCGCTGAGGTGCGCGACGAGCTTGCGCGCTGCGAACCCGAATGTGAATACTGCGACTTGTCGACGCTTGCCGCCCTCACGCGCGTGAGTGGTACGCTCTCGCTTGCCGGCTCTGGGCGGTATCGTTTGACGGTTGCGACTGAGACGGGAGCCGTCGCGCGCACGATGATCACGCTGACGCATCGTATCCTTAAGCTCAAAACGGAGTTCACCGTCCGCAAATCTGTCTTGCATAAGGTTCGAAACTACCTCATCACCTTGCCTGATCAGCCAGACCTGGATAAGGCCTTGGTTCTGCTGGGTATCCTCGACCGTAGGGGAGGACTTGTCGCCGGCGTACCCCGACATATCGTTGCCCGTCCTTGCTGTAGACTTGCCTATATCCGCGGCGCGCTCATCGCGGGCGGCTTCGTGGCCGATCCGCGCGGCGATTTTCATTTGGAGATCGCGGTGCAAGGCGAGCAATATGCCAAGGGACTTTGCGATCTGTTGGAGCAGATTGGGGTCCATGCTCGTGTTAATGCACGGCGGGGGTCATATGCCGTGTACATTAAGAGCGCCGAGGAAATCGAGCATCTATTAAAGCTGATTGGTGCCAAGCGCAGCGTTGCCGAGATTGAGGAGGCGCGCGCGGTCAAGTTGGTTAAGAACGATGTGAACCGTCGCGTGAACGCCGAGCTCGCCAACCAGACCAGAAGTGCCGGTGCCGCCCAACATCAGCTTGCGCTTATCGATGAGCTCGAGCAGCGTGGCCTTCGCGATGCGCTTCCGGATGCCTTGGCGGTCTTTTGCGACCTGCGCGAGCGTTATCCCGATCTGTCGCTGCGTGATTTAGGGGAGATGGCTGACCCTCCCTTGTCGAAGTCGGCCCTCTACCATCGTGTTTTACGGCTTGAAAAGCTCATTGAAGCAAACAGGTAGTTTAAAGTATCGACTTATATATGGATTTAGCTGCTATTTTAGTATTTAAAACGTTTTAACGTAAATTTGATTTTCAATTTCGAGCATTCTCGTGAAATTCAAGTCAAAAAAAAGGTATATTAGGCGAGTGGTTAGTTTGTGGGCCTCAACGGCGGGCGCTGTAGCTCGCGGGGGCCTTACGAAAGGAGACACAATGGCAGTAAAGGTTGCTATTAACGGCTTCGGTCGCATCGGTCGTCTGGCTTTCCGTCAGATGTTCGGTCATGAGGGCTCCGAGATCGTCGCTATCAACGACCTCACCTCTCCCGATATGCTCGCTTACCTGCTGAAGTACGACTCCACGCAGGGCAACTACGCTCGCGATCACGAGGTCGTTGCTGGCGAGGATTCCATCACCGTTGACGGCAAGGAGATCAAGATCTACAAGGAGGCCGACGCTAACAACCTGCCTTGGGGCGACCTTGACGTCGACGTCGTTCTCGAGTGCACCGGCTTCTACACCAGCAAGGCTAAGGCCTGTCTCTTATACACATCTGACGCTGCCGACGATCTTACGCGTGTAGA
>URVF01000121.1 GCA_900551185.1 uncultured Collinsella sp.
TCTACACGCGTAAGATCGTCGGCAGCGTCAGATGTGTATAAGAGACAGGCCCAAGACCATCGACCCCGCGCTGGCCCAGGCCCGCATGCTCGACATCTTGGCCATCGCGCCGCGCATCCTTGATGTTCCGGTCGAGCATGTGCACGCCAAGGCCCGCATGCGTTCGCGTGGCGGCTCGCAGTACGGCAAGCAGGGCGCCGGCAAGGGCGGATCGGGCGAGCGCGCCAACATCGCGCGCCGGCGTCTGCCGCTCATCGAAGAAGGCGGGCTCACCTTTGCCGTCAACTTTGACGACTACCTGGATGTGGGCATCTTCCTGGATCACCGCGTCACCCGCAACCTGGTGCGCGAACACGCCAAACAGGCACGCCGCTTCCTCAATCTGTTCGCCTATACCGGCACCGCCACCTGCTATGCGGCCGACGGCGGCGTCGAGGAAACCGTGACAGTCGACCTTTCCAACACCTACCTGGACTGGGCCGAGCGCAATATGCGCCAGAACGGCCTTGTTGGTCCGCAGCATCATTTTGTGCGCGACGACGTGCTCGCCTGGATTCGCGACCAGCGCCAGACGCGCAACCGCTGGGACTTGATCTTTGTCGACCCGCCCACGTTCTCGAACTCGTCCAAGATGGGCCGCCGCAACTGGGATGTCCAGCGCGACCATGTTGAGCTTTTGGCCGGCGTATCTCGCCTGCTTGCACAGGGCGGACATGCCATCTTTAGCTGCAACCTGCGCGGCTTCCGCCCCGAAACGCGCAAGCTCGCGCGCGCGGGCGTCGTGCTGGAGGACATTACGGCACAGACCATCCCCGAGGACTTCGCGCGCAACCAGAAGGTGCACCACTGCTATATCGTGCGCCGACTGCCCATCGAGGACGCCATGGCCGAGGTCGGCTTTAGCGCCGAGGAGATTGCCGAGCGAACCGAGGAGCTGCGCAACCCCGAGGCGCGCAAGCCTCGTGCAGCAGCGCCCGCGCCCACGCAGGCCGGCAACGGCAAATCAAACTTTGCCGGCAAACCCTCCCCTGCCGGCAAGTCCAAAAAGAAGAAGTTCTACGCCAGCAAGCCCAAGGGCAAATAACAAAGTTGCGGTGGAATACGGACTGTTTTACCTGGAATTAGGCAAATATAGACCGTATTTCACCGCAACTCATAGTGGGATGGCGGACGCCGTCCTACCCTTGGGTGACCAGGCGGTAACCGATGCCCACGTGCGTCTGGATATAGCGCGGATGCGCGGGGTCGGACTCGATCTTCTTGCGCAGCGTGCCCATAAAGACGCGCAGGCTCGCCAGGTCGCTCTTAGTTGCCGTGCCCCAAATCTCGTGCAGGATAAACTGGTGCGTTAGTACCTTGTCGGCGTTATGTGCCAGCAGGCACAAGAGCTTGTACTCAATCGGCGTCAGATGCAGCTCCTCGCCATCCATCGTGGCAATGCCGGCATCAAAGTCGATATGCAGCTCACCGGCATCGAACGTGCCCTCGGAGGCAACGCCGCCCGATTGCGCATACGAAAGGCGCCTGAGCGTCGTGCGAATGCGCGCGAGCAGTTCCTCGACCGAAAACGGCTTGGTCAGGTAGTCGTCGGCGCCGGCATCGAGTGCGCGAATCTTGTCCGCATCCTCGCTACGCGCCGATACCACGATAATCGGCATGCCCGACCATGCGCGCACCGACTCCACCACCTTGACGCCGTCCATATCGGGCAGACCCAGGTCGAGTAGCACAATGCTCGGTGCCTGCGATGAGGCGGCAGCGATGGCGGCATGGGCGGTCTCCACGGCCATATGACGCAAGCCGTGCGCCTCGAGCGCGGCAACAATAAGATTGCGGACAGCGGGGTCGTCCTCAACGACCAAGATGAGCGGTTTTACGGCAGAGTTCGGCACAGCGCTACTCCTTATCAAACGAAACGTCGGCGACGGGAAGCTCAATCGTAAAGACCGAGCCGTGCGGGTCCGCCGCGGCAACCTCTATGCTACCGCCATGCGCCAGCGCAATGGAGCGGCAGAGCGAAAGACCCAGGCCCACGCTGCGGTGGCTGTCGGCCAAACCGTGGTTGGCGGTATAGAACGACTCAAAGATCCGCTCGCGGTCCTCGGGCGCAATGCCCGGACCATCATCGGCCACCGAGCACGCCACGCGTCCATCGTCGACGCTAATCGAAATCATGATATGCGAGCCTGCGGGCGTATAGGTGATGGCGTTGTTCACCAGATTGACCACCAGCTGCACCATCAGGCGCGCATCGACGTTGACGAGCGCCGGCTCATCGCACGCCACCACCTTAAGGTCGTGCTCGCGCACGGCAGGGTTCACGTGGCGCAGCGCCTCCTCGACGATATCGTCCATGAGCTCGAGCGTGGTCGACAGGCGCATACCGCCGCCCTCGAGCTTGGTGATGGCGAGCAGGTTCTCGACGGTGGCGTTGAGCCATTGCGCATCCGAGCGAATGGACAGGAGCATGCCGCGGCGCGTCTGGCTATCGAGCACGGCCGTGCCGGTCGAACCCTGGTCGAGCAGCACGTCGGCATTGCCCGAAATGCTGGTAAGCGGCGTGCGCAGATCGTGCGAGATGGAGCGCAGCAGGTTGGCGCGCAGCTGTTCATTTTTGGCGAGTACCGCTGCCTCCTCGCGGGCCTCCATGGCGCGGGCGCGGTCGAGTGCCAGCTCGCCTTCGCTCACGATGGCATCGGCAAGTGTCCGCTCCTCATGTGTCAGCACGTCGGGCTCGGCAACGATAGCCAGCACGCCCACCACCGAGCCGGGGTCGCCCGAGCGCACGAAGCCGTCGCCCGTGCGAACCGTCAGGTAGATGCCATAAAACGCCGAGCCGCCAAACGTGGCGTCGAGCGGCGTTCCCACATAGGCGGACGTCGAGAGCCGCGGCGGCATCTGCGGCGCCAGCTCATGCACCGGGGCGGCATCGCCCACGGCTGTGTACGTCGCACGCGGCAGCAGGTCATCGCCCTCGGCGTCGGCGCTGTACCACACGACCGGACAGCCCGAAAGACGCGCCAGCTGCGTTGCCATGGCATGGACAATCTGCTGCTGATCGGCGCACCGCTGCAGCATGCGGTTGGTCTCGAGCACCATATGCGTGCGACGGTCGCTGGCGGCAGCTTGTGCCAAGGCGCGGCGCAGGGCCAACGCAATCGAGCTCGACACAAGCGAGACCACAAACATGATGAAGAACATGCCGGGATAGCCGCGGTCGATAAGCGACAGCGAGTAGCGCGGGTCGACAAACAAGAAGTTGTAGAGCGCCACGGCAGCAGCCGAGCTCAGCAAGCAATACAGGCGACTCCAGGTAAAGAATGCGCACAGCTGAACGGCGAACACATAGACGATCATGATGCTCGGCGCGAGACCCGGATGGTCGAGCAGCGCGCCCACAATCGTCGCCGCGACCAGCAGCCCCGCCGATACGCAGGCGTCATACAGAGGAGTGCGGCGCGTCAGCGTTGTGCGCCGCCACCAAAAGTTATCGGCAATATCGCCGTCCGTACGGACGTCCATCAGCGTCCCGCCCCTCTCTCAAAAACAAAAACCACCACAAAGGGGACAGGCACCTTTGTGGTGGTTTCCCCTTGTGGTGGTTCCAAGTGTAAAGCCTTTGCAACCTGCGGTCGTTAGACAAACAGCACGTGCGCGAGCAGTGCGCACACGCACGCCGCGACAAGCACCGTCACCACGATCGAAATCACGCGGTCGGCCATGTCCATGTTGGCACGATTCGTAAAGAACCGATCTTCGGCGGCGTCGACGCGCGCCTCACGCGCCAGCTCGGCAGCAAGATCGCAACCGTCAAGCACCTTTGCATCCATGGTTTCCTCCCAGGACTCAATCCCCGTCAATACAAGCCCGCCCGTTCGCAGACAAACCTCGAGCGTCGACTACGGCCGCTCGTTGGGAGCCAGACGCTGCATCTTGTTCACGGCCTTGAACTTGGTGAACAGCGGCACGTACTCAAAGCTCACGTTGGAGTTCTCCAGGCCGTACCAACGCGCAGGCGTGCCGGCGGCGCGGCGGATGATGTACTTGAGCGTGATGGCCGTACGCTCGCTCGGCTCCACATCGCTTTCGGGCGCCAGAAGCTTACGGATCAGGACGAACTTGAACGTGCCGATGTTACCCGGATCCTTGTAGACCGAGTAGTCATGCGTCTGCGGCGGCAGCTCGCCGGTGGCAGCCAGGTCCTGAACGACCTGACGCAGGTAGGCATTGACGCGCTGGTTGATCTTGTAGCCCAGGTACAGATGCACGCGGAACACGTAATCGGTGCCGAACGTCTCGACCGAATAGGCAAAGGTGTGCGGTTCGTCCATGGTCTCGACATTCACAAACCACCAGGCGCGGGCGCGCTTGGGATGCTTGTCCAAGATCGAATAGACGATATCGCGGTCGATGTAGTCGGTATGGGTGTCCTTGGTCAGGTACACGACGTTGTCACTCATGCGCTCGTAACGGTCGTCGTCGCGCAGGCGCTTGAGCTGCGGCAGGTAGCTGCGCAGCGGCAGCAGCGTAAACTGGCGCTGCTCGACCGCCGTGCCGTTGTACCAGCACACCATAATGCCCATGATGAGTGCAGCCATGAGGATGGTGAAATAGCCGCCGTGGAAGAACTTGGTGAGCGAGCTCACGAAGAAGAAGCCTTCGAGCAAAAGGAAGAAGGCCGCGAAGATCCACGGAGCAACCTTGAGCTTGCGCTCCTCGTGCAGGTAGAAGAAGAGCAGCAGCGTGGTGCACATCATAGTCAGCGTAATGGCAAGGCCGTACGCGGCTTCCATATGCGCCGAGTTCTGGAACAGCAGCACCACGATGACGCAGCCGACAAGCATGACGTTGTTGACCATGGGGATGTAGAGCTGGCCCTTGGTCTCGGCAGGGTAGAAGACCTGCATGTGCGGCATGAGGTCCAGACGGCTGGCCTCGGACACCAGCGAGAATGCGCCGGTGATGAGCGCCTGCGAAGCAATGATGGCCGCAACGGTGGAAAGGCCTACGGAAAAGGGACGCAGGCCCGGGGCGAGCATCTGGTAGAACGGGTTGAGGTCGGCAATGCCCATGAGCTCGGGGTTGGCAGCGTTGTTCATAAGCCAAGCGCCCTGGCCCATATAGGAACTGTCTCTTATACACATCTCCGAGCCCACGAGACTAGGCATGATCT
>URVF01000122.1 GCA_900551185.1 uncultured Collinsella sp.
ACGCGTAAGATCGTCGGCAGCGTCAGATGTGTATAAGAGACAGCTGCAAAACGGCCTGCGCTCTCGCGTGGTGCTCGAGGCCGACGGCAAGCTCATGGACGGTACCGATGTCGCCGTCGCCTGCCTGCTGGGTGCCGAGGAGTTTGGCTTTGCGACCATGCCGCTCATCTCCATGGGTTGCCTCATGCAGCGCGACTGCCAGCAGGATACCTGCCCGGCCGGCATCGCGACGCAAAACTGCCGTCTGCGTCGCGGCTTCCGCGGCAAGCCCGAGCACGTCGAGCACTTTATGCTCTTTGTTGCCGAGCAGCTGCGCGAGGTCATGGCGAGCCTGGGCTTCCGCACCGTCGACGAGATGGTCGGCCATCCCGAGTGCTTGCGCCAGATCGAGGTCCCGGGTAACCGCAAGGCCAACCTGCTCGATCTGTCGCCCGTGCTGGCGAGCGCGACCTGCGAATTCGGTGCCCACATCCCGGGTGCCGACGGTCGTCACTTCCTGCCGCAGATGGCTGCGGACAGTGAGCTCGACAAGACGCTCGACTCCACGTTGTTTGTGCCCTATACGGCCGATGCCCGTGCGCACCTGCGTCCGATTCGCTTCCGCGCCGATATCGCCAACGTCAACCGCTGCGTGGGCACCATCTTGGGCAACGCGGTGACCAAGGCGCATCCCGAGGGCCTGCCCGCCGGCTCCATCACCGTCGATTGCGATGGTTCGGCCGGTCAGAGCTTTGGTGCCTTCCTGCCGCGCGGCATTACGCTCAACGTGTGCGGCGACGCCAACGATTACTTTGGCAAGGGCCTTTCGGGCGGCGAGGTGTCGGTGCGCCCCAACCCGCATGCGACCTACAAGTTCGACGAGAACATCATCGTGGGCAACGTTGCGTTCTTTGGTGCCACGAGCGGCCGCGGCTTCATTAACGGCCTGGCAGGCCAGCGCTTTGGCGTACGCAACTCCGGTGCCACGGTGGTGGTCGAGGGCTGCGGCAACCATGGCTGCGAGTACATGACGGGCGGCCTGGCGCTCATCCTGGGCGAGGTCGGGCAGAACTTTGCCGCCGGTATGACGGGTGGCGTGGCCTATGTCTTTGACCAGTACGGCACGCTCGATGCCCGTGTGAACCACGAGAGCGTTGAGCTCAAGGCCCCGACGGCCGGCGAGCTGGCACAGATTCGCGAGCTCATCCAGGAGCACGTGGACGCGACGCAGAGCCCGCGCGGCATTAAGCTGCTCTACAGCTTTGAGACGATGAGCAAGCACTTTGTGAAGGTCATTCCGACCGAGTACGAGCGCGTGCTGGCGATTGTCGCCGCGGGCGAGGCCGTGGGCAAGACGCATGCGCAGGCAGAGGAGCTGGCGTTTGACATTGTGACCGGTCGCGCGAGTGCCGCGGATGTCGCTCGCTTCGATGTCGCGGGCGGTGCTGCGGGCGCTGCGTCCGTGGCTGCCAGCTCTGTTGCTTCGACCAAGAAGGAGGCGTAAGTGCCATGGGTAAGCCCGGTGCTTTTCTTGATATCGATCGCGTGACCCACGAGCTTCGCCCCGTGGAGGAGCGCAGCCATGATTTTGATCCGCTGTACGTGGAGCTCGATGACGATGCACGCCGCGACCAGGCGAGCCGCTGCATGATGTGCGGTGTGGCGTTTTGCCAGATGGGCGCGAGCTTTGGCAAGGCGCGCCCGAGTGGCTGTCCGCTGCACAACCTGATTCCCGAGTGGAACGAGCTGGTGTACCGCGGCCGCTGGGACGAGGCTGCCGAGCGTCTGTCGCTCACCTCGCCCATGCCCGAGTTCACGAGTCGCGTGTGCCCGGCGCTGTGCGAGGCCGCGTGCAACCTGGGTTCGGTCGACGGCCAGCCCACGACGATTCACGATAACGAGCGCGCGATCAGCGACCACGAATGGGCAAACGGTGGCCCGCGTCGCTTTGAACCGGCAGGGGAGGACGCGCCCTCGGTCGCCGTGGTTGGTTCCGGTCCTGCTGGTCTGGTGGCAGCATGGGAGCTCGCCCGTCGTGGCGCCCGCGTGACGGTGTTTGAGCGTGACGACCGCCCGGGCGGTTTGCTCATGTACGGCATTCCCAACATGAAGCTCGAGAAGTCTGTGGTCGAGCGCCGCGTGGCACTTATGCGCGAGCTGGGCATTGTGTTCGAGCTGGGTGCTGATGTGAGCGATCCCAAGGTTACCGCCAAGCTCGACGACTTTGACGCCGTCGTGGTGGCTGCCGGTGCTCGCGCCCCGCGTGGGCTTTCGGCTGCGAACATTGATGCCCCGGGCGTGGTGTATGCCGTGGACTACCTGACGGCTTCGACCGTCTCGGTGCTCGATGGCGGCGAGCCCGCGGTGAACGCGCGTGGCCTGGATGTTGTGGTCATTGGCGGTGGCGATACCGGTAACGACTGCGTGGGTACCGCGGTGCGCCAGGGTGCGCGCAGCGTGCGCCAGTTTGAGTTCTTGCCGGCCGCGCCCGATAAGCGCGCGGCGAGCAACCCTTGGCCGCAGTGGCCCAACGTTAAGAAGACCGACTACGGCCAGCAGGAGGCTATCGCTGCGATGGGCGGCGAGATGCGCGCTTGGGGCGTGGATACGCTCGAGGTGCTGCTGGACAAGAAGGGCGCGGCAGCGGGCCTGCGCGTGGTCGATCTGGATTGGTCGGCCGGCAAGCCCGAACGCATTGCGGGCTCCGAGCACGAGGTGCCGGCGCAGCTGGTGCTCATCGCCTGCGGCTTTACGGGCCCGGAGCATGGCGTGTTCGATGCGGTGAGCGTGCCTGTTGCCACCGCTGGTCGTCCGCTGCCGGTGATGGCTGCCGAGGGCTCGCATCTCGCGGCTCGCACGGAGGGTGTCGCCGCGGATGCCGCGCCGGTGTATGTTGCCGGTGACGCTCGCAACGGCAGCTCGCTCGTGGTGAACGCCATGGCCGATGCCCTGGCCTGCGCAGCCGAAGTCGCCGATGCGCTGGAGCTGTAAAGTAGTCATTTAAGAACGTCCCCAATGACTAGTCATTTTTTGTCTAGTCGTTGGGGACACTCTTTGCGAGCGATTTGCTCGTTTGTCGACGTACGGGTGTTCATTTGTCGACTTCTTGGGCTGTGATCACCTGTTGTTTCTGTGGCGGCCGCGGGCATCTGGCTCAAAAAAGCGGGCTGGCTGTCTATGTCTACCTGCGGTTTCTTTGCGGTACGCTTATTCGGTCAAGTGTCCCGTCAAGTGTTTGGTTAGCATCTGGTTTGCAGCCGAAGGCCTATTTTGCCCGCGCTTGCCTCGGTTGCTCGCCCTCCTCGTAAGCTCAAATTGAGGTCCATCAGTTTGAGGAGGATGTCATGACTGACCAAGTTTTTGACCGAGCAGAGCTGGCTGGAGCCGTCGGCAGCGATATTGCCGACATGGCCCAGTTTTGGATGCTGCGCAAGTTTCAGTTTTTGGAGTCGGCGCGCACGCAGTTCGAAGTGATAGTCGATCCATGGCTCAGCTATTGCGAGGAGCCTTCGCAAAGCGAAATCATGGCCTATAACATGGCATTTACCGATTGGCTGCTGTTCGAGCGTCCCTATTACCATGGCAAGACGCTGCTTGAGCTGTATGTGGACGAGCCGCCAGCATCGCTTTCGCCTGCTTCGCTCAGGCGGCTCGAACAGGTGCGCGACACGCAGTATTTCTCGCGCTTTGGCATTTTGGACAAGGATCCTGCGACCGGTATGGTCGCGCTGAAGGACACGCGCGCCGACCGTCGCTTTGATGTCTACGACCCGCATATCGTGCAAAAGGAGCATTGGAGCGACGGAGCGATTGCGGTGCGCCTCGCCTGCGTCGACGATGTCTGGCTGACGGCGGGACAACTCTATCTGTATGACATCGCACGCCTGAGTGACACGGCGGTCGATGGGCCTGGTGCGGTGCATCCGGAGGACCTGCAGGATGGCTTTGACACCTCGTGCATCAGTTTCTTCTTGCGTCTGGTCCGCGACATCATGGGCGCCCAGGGGCGGTACGTGAAGTCGCTTAACATCTACGAGCAGGAGTGGGAGTAGGGGATGGGCTGTCGCAGCGCCGCCACGTGTCTATTTGTCTCGATCTGTAACGTTTAGGGACAAAAAACCGGTCTACCTGTTACAGATCGAGACGAACGCTTGGGTGCCGCTGGTTTGTCTAAATCTGTAACGTTTGGGGGGCTGGAGAACGTCTGACTGTTACAGAACGAGACGTTTGGCACCTGGTTGGGGGAATGTCTCAATCTGTAACATCTACAGGCCCAAATTCGACCTACCTGTTACAGATTGAGATGGAAGGCTGGCGGCTGCCGAAAGATCTTGTTCTGTAACAACTAGAGGCTCAAAGACTGTCTTCCTGTTACAGATCAAGACATTTGTCAGCGGAGGCAACGGTGACGATGGTCCATTTGTCTGACGTGGTGGTGATGAAAGTGTCTAATACCGTTCTCAAACACAAACATGCGACTCGCAACACGTTGGCGCGGAATAGGATGCTCGCGCGGCTCACGGAGACGGCCAAGCAAGGTGCGCTGCTCGCAACGCATGACAATACCGAGCTTATGTGGCTACGGCGCCATGTTGGAACCGACGATATCGCGGAGCCCGAGCCGTACCTGTTCTGTTTTCAGCATGATTGGGATGCATTGACGCCGGCGGAGCGAGCGCTGAGGACTATCAAAGGGCTTGCGGAATTTCATCCCGATTGGGCGTTTTGGGGATATGACGCCGCGCTGATATGGGATCTGGAGGTGCCGAATGATCTACTCGGGCCGCGTTACTTGGTCAAGACGGGTTGTTCGGTGGCGTTGAGTACGGGATATAGGCTGTTGCGTCCACAGATGGCGGGCGCGCTCGAGCGTGTTGATGACGTGCGGGTGACGTCGTTTTGGCGCACGGCGGAGGATTGCTTGCTGCGTGCGCCGTTCTCCTACGGGTTGGCGATTGCCGATTCTGCACTGCGGGCGAAAGGCGTATCACGTGGGGATTTGTGCGAGCGCCTCCGCGCCGATTGCGAGGGCAGGCGAGGGTATCGCAGGGCACAGGTGATTGCGTCGTATGCGGACGGGCTGTCCGAAAACGGTGGCGAGTCTCGGTTCCGAGCGTTCTTTATTGCGTATGGCTTTCCGGATGTCTCTTATACACATCTGACGCTGCCGACGATCTTACGCGT
>URVF01000123.1 GCA_900551185.1 uncultured Collinsella sp.
TCTACACGCGTAAGATCGTCGGCAGCGTCAGATGTGTATAAGAGACAGCGCCATGGCAGGACGCGATTACCACTTCTTTATCAACGACGCCTCCGGTGACGCGCGGGTGGTGGAGTGGGATCCGCGCGATCCCGACCGCGCATGCAAGGCGACGCCCGTGCGCCAGGTCACGAACTTCTACGCCTGCTATGGTGACGAAGTGCTGCCCAACCAAAAGAATGGCGAGCTGGGCCATGGTAAAGAGCGCGCCGTCGCAATCGCCGATGTCCTTGACGCCCATGTCGGCACCCAAGACGAGGCAGTCGCTTGGAAGGCCCTACGCGCTGCGGCGCAAAAGCCCAATCCGGAAGACATCACCAGCAACACGCAGTGGTCGGTCGTCTTTGACAATACCGAGCCCGCTGCCGCCATCACGCTGCGCCGTCACTGGGGCAACGTCGATGCCTTCGCACTGTAAGGAGCCAGGCCCGTCGACCTTACGTTCCCTGACGTTGCTCACATTTCCATACGCTTGAGCTAACACGTTTTACCCCCGTATCAACAGTGTGCGGGGGTAAACTTATGCGCATGTTATAACTTGCCCGGAAGGATTCATCATGCTCAGGATCGGTCTTCTTACCAGTGGCGGCGACTGCCAGGCGCTCAACGCCACCATGCGCGGCATCGTCAAAACGCTTATGACCAATAGCAAAGAACCTATCGAGATCTATGGTTTTGAGGACGGCTACCAGGGCCTTATCTACAGCAGATTCCGTGTCATGACGCCCGCCGATTTTAGCGGTATCCTCACCCGCGGCGGCACCATCTTGGGCACGAGCCGCACACCGTTCAAGCGTCTGGACATTCCCGAGGCCGACGGCGTCGAAAAGGTGCCGGCAATGGTCCACACCTATCATAAACTGCAGCTCGACTGCCTATTTATGCTGGGCGGCAACGGCTCCACCAAGACCGCCAACCGTCTGCGCGAAGAGGGCCTCAACGTTATCGCCCTGCCTAAGACCATCGATAACGACACCTGGGGCACCGAGCTGACGTTTGGCTTTACGAGCGCCATCGACGTCGCCACCAAGTGCATCGACGACATCCACACCACCGCTTCGAGTCACGGCCGCGTGTTTGTCATCGAGATCATGGGCCACAAGGTTGGCTGGATCCCGCTGTATGCCGGCGTCGCGGGCGGTGCGGACGTCATCCTGATCCCCGAGATTCCCTACGACATGGATAACGTCATCAAGACCATCGAGCATCGCATGGAGACCGGCAGCCGCTTTACGATTGTAGCCGTCGCCGAGGGCGCTATCTCCAAGGAGGACGCGGCGCTGTCCAAGAAGGAGTACAAGAAGAAGCTCGCCGAGCGCACGAGCCCGTCGATTGTCTACGACATCGCCAAGGAGATCGAGGCCAAGACCGGTCGTGAGACCCGCGTCGCCATCCCCGGCCACACGCAGCGCGGCGGCCAACCCGACGCTCAGGACCGCATCTTTGCGACCCAGTGCGGCGTCGAGGCGGCACTTGGCTGCCTACGCGGCGAGTTTGGCTACATGATCGCCCTGCGCGACGGCAAGATGTGCCACATGCCGCTCGAGGAGGTCGCCGGCAAGCTCAAGTATGTCGATCCCCAGAGCGACCTGGTGCGCGAGGCCAAGGCGTTGGGCATCAGCTTCGGCGACGAATAGCCTCGGCCGAAACTGCTCTCATCGGAGGCCCCAGGGCTTACCTCCCAAATCGTCCTCGGACATGTCAGGACCCCGCCGTGCGCTTCGCGCGGCGGGGTCCTTCCGTCCTGCGGAAAGATTTGGGAGGTAAGCCCTGGGGCCTCCTGCGGTAACTAGGGAGGCCGAGGCTATTTGTCTTCTTGCTGCGGGTGCCTGGCCTGAAATTCAGTTGCGGTGAAATAGTTCCTGCTTAGCCCGCAAATGGCTGAATCTAGGAACTATTCCACCGCAACTTACGTATGATCGGAGCGGCTACAGCACAAGCATCGGTGTTCGTTTGATGGTCCGCCACGAAATGGGGCCATCTACTACGTTTAGCCCGAAGGGGCCAACCATGACCGCCTTTTTCGAAAATCGACAGGTCTTCTACCTGCGGTTTTATTTTTCGTTTCCCCGGCATGGTTGAGGACATCCAATTAAACGTAGTAGATAGGCCCGTTTTGTGGCATACGGCCCATTCAAGCCCAATCTCGAAGGCTAAAGAGAGCCTCTCATCCACGCCTGCGAGCGAAAACCAAATAGAATGAAAGGCAAATGGAAAGCCCGTTTGACGAGCGGAGGACATATGCGGGACGTAGCCGAAAGCGACTGGAAGCTGTTTAAGAAAATGCTTCCTCAATGGCAAGAACGTTATATGGAAAAGCTCATCGGCCAGTACGTTGAGATGCTGAACGGCGACAGTGAAGCGTCCAGTAGATTTTGGGCACTAGAAGAGCGCCTCAATAGAGACAAGCTGTCCTCAGGCGTAATTGCAAACGACATTCGCCGCAGCACAATGCACCGCGAGATAGCCAATTTGCTTATCGACAGCGTGATCGCCCTCGACGACCTTGACGGTTTTACCGAGGACATTAAGAGCTATGCGCAACACTGGATTGGCCAGTAAGAGCACCGAACGACAAACATCCCCAGCAAAACAGGGCAAACGCCGGACCACCTAATGGTTGTCCGGCGTTTGCCCCGATAAAACCTGCCAAAATAAACCTGTCCCTTTTTGGCAGGCTACTCGGCGCTCTTGAGGGCGCCGACCATGTCGATCTTGTTGAGGGTACGATTGGTGGCGAGGTTGACGATGATCGTAAAGCCGAAGGAAAGCACTACGGCGAGCACGTAGCTTAGCGGCTCGACCTCGACGTCAAAGTACAGCGACGGCATCTGCAGGATGTACGTAAAGCTCTCGGCAAGCAGGCCACCCAGCGGCACGCCCAGTGCGGTGCCAATCGCCGTGAGGATCAACGTCTCCTTGTTGACGTAGTGGTGCACCTCGCCACGGCGGAAGCCCAGCACCTTGATGGTCGCCAGCTCGCGCTCGCGCTCCGAAATGTTGGTGTTGGACAGCGTAAACACCACCACAAACGACAGGCACGCCGCCATAAAGGTCACGAGCACCACGACGGAATTGATAATAGTGAAGTTCGCCTCAAAGTTCTCCCAATGCTCGGCCGTGCTCGAAATCGAAAGCCAACCGTCGCTCTTAAGCTTCTTGCTAAACGCAATCTGGTCGGCCGACGAGCCCTTAAGCAGCACAAAGATACCGTTGAGGCGTGCGCTTCGACCGAACGCGCGCTCATAGGTGCCCTGCGTCATGTAAAGCGTGTTGCCCAGATAGTTGAGCGAGATGTCGCTAACCTTGACCTTGGCGACGTTGAGTGACGAATCCTGGACGTGTGCTGTATCGCCCGGCTTGATTCCTAGCACCAGCTGCGAGCTCTTGCTTAAATACACGTCCCCGTCACGCAGGGCGAGCGGTTCTTTGGACTCATCCTCCAGGCGCACGTAATCGCCCAAGTCACCCGTGCGGTCATCGGGCACCACGATCAGCTGCACGGTCTCGCTCTTTCCGCCGAATGTAAAGGTGACGTTGTCGGTCATAATCGCCAGCGTCGAAGTCACGGTCACGTCGGAATCCTTGGCTGCGCTTCGCTCGTCGAGCGCCGCGCACGTCTGTGAAAAATCGTCGGGATTGGCAACCGCCAGCAGGTCATAGCGCGTGATATGCCCGTACTGCTTGGGCGAAAGCGCGACCGACGTATCACGAATACCCATACCGCAGATCACGAGCGCCGTGCAGCCGGCGATACCGAAGATGGTCATAAAGGCACGCTTTTTGTAGCGGAACAGGTTACGCGCCGCCACCTTGTTTAAGAAGCCCATGCGGCGCCAGATAAAGCCGATGCGCTCGAGCAAGATGCGCGAGCCAGCGCGCGGGGCCTTGGGACGCATAAGCGAGGCCGGGGTCTCGGCCATCTCGTGGCGGCAGGCGATAATCGTGGCGCCCACCACGCCCACGGCAAACAGCGCCACCGACACGAGCGACGACACGATGTCGTACGAAAGCAGCATCTGGGGCAGTGAGTACATGTCGTCGAACACCGTAAACAGGAACAGCGGCAGGCCCACAAATCCGATGATGTTGCCGAGCACGCCGCCGATCAGACAAGCCCACAGCGCATAGTCCACGTATTTGGACAGGATGCGTCCGCGCGAATAACCGAGTGCCTTATACAGGCCGATGAGCGTGCGCTCCTCCTCGACCATACGCGTGGCGGTGGTAAGGCTGATGAGCACGGCGACGATAAAGAAGATGAACGGGAACACCGTGGCGATGGCCTCAATTGACGAGCTGTCGCTCTCCACGCTCGAGTAGCTTGCGATGTTGCCGCGGTCCTGGATGTACCAGGTGCATTCGCCCAGATCGGAAAGCTCGGCGCGGGCATCGGCAAACTGTTGATCGGCGGCGGCGCGACGCTGATCCAGGTCGGCTTGCGCCTGCGCACGCTCGTCGCTGCCCTCGGCCATGCGATTGATGTTGTCCTGCTCAATCCCAAAGAGCATATTCGCCTGACGCTCAGCCGCGTCCAAGCTCGCCGGCGTGTCGACCGTCAGCTCCTGAGCGCGCGCCTTCTCACGCTCCTCGCGGATCTTCTCTATATTGCCCTTGACCTCATTGATCTTTGCCGCGTAGGCATCCGAATAGGAGTTGAGATCCTTGGCTCCCTCGACGATCACGTGGACAGCGGAGTAGGAAGAAGATGTCGCGGCGTCCTCGCTCACATAGAACTTATAGTCCGCCGCCGAAGCAGCGCGAAAGGCGTTAACTGTCGAGTCGGAGCTCACATCAGTGGGATCGAGAACCTCGGCCGTGATGGTGTAATCGCCATCGGCAAACTGATCCTTGGCGCTTTGATTGGACGAGCTCGCGTCATTGGCGGCAAAGCTCACCGTATCGCCGATTTTCTTGCCCGAAGCCTTCAGAAACTTCGAAGTCACCGCGACCTCATCAGCGCTCTCGGGCAAATCGCCGTTCACGAGCCTGTCTCTTATACACATCTGACGCTGCCGACGATCTTACGCGTGTAGAT
>URVF01000124.1 GCA_900551185.1 uncultured Collinsella sp.
AAGATCGTCGGCAGCGTCAGATGTGTATAAGAGACAGCTACCTGTATGCGCCGCTCTCGGCTTTTACGGCCAACGCCGGCAAGCGCCACCGCCCGCTTATCTGCATGCTCGCCGCAACCGCAGTGGGCGGTAGCTTTGAGAGCGCCCGCAGCGCCGCGGCAGCCATCGAGCATTTCCAGTCGGGCGCGCTGATCCACGACGACATCGCCGACAACGGACAGCTTCGTCGAGGCAAGCCCTGCATGCACCTTACCGAGGGCACGGGCCTTGCCATCAATTGTGGCGACCTGGCGCTCACCATGGTCACCAAGACGGTTCTCGACGACCCTACGCTGGAGTCCGACGTGAAGCTGCGCGTGCTCCACGAGCTTACCGAGATGATCGTCCGCACCATCGAGGGCCAAGCGCTCGACCTGGGTTGGGTCCGTGACGGGCGCTTTGATATCTCGGTTGATGACTACCTGGACATGGCGACGCACAAGACCGCGTTTTACAGCGGAGCCACGCCGCTTGCCGCCGGAGCCATTATCGGCGGCGGCAACGATGAGCAAATCGAAGCGCTGCGCGCCTTTGGCCTGCACACGGGCCTTGCCTTTCAGATTCAGGACGACCTGCTCAACCTTGTCGGCACTAAGGAAGCCGCCAACAAGGACTTCCGCACCGACATCACCGAGGGCAAGCGCACGCTTGTCGCCGTACACGCCCTCTCTGATGAGCGCCACCACGACGAGGTCGAGGCGATTCTTTCCTCAGGCACCGATGATCCCGCGCAGCTCGCACGCGCCGTGGAGATCTTCCAGGAGACCGGCTCCATCGATTACGCCCACACTTACGCGCTCGACCTGACCGCTAAGGCCAAAGCGGCCATCGAGAACGTTGAGCTTGATCCGCACGCACGCGAGCTGTTCCTCTCCATGGCAGATTTCTTTGTGGAGCGCCTTAACTAACGGGGGTTATAAAACCTGTCAGCAGCGTATTTAGGCACAACTTGCTACACTGTTGAGTGCATGTTTATGCATCCCTTTGCGTTGTCTATCCGACAGACGCTCAAATAGTACGAATGGTACGCCGAAAGGGGTTCGTTCATGGAACCTATTACAACGGGCATGCAAGGAGCAGCCGTCGAGGACGTGCAGTCTCGTCTCCTGCAGCTCGGCTACACGATTGATGCCGCCGAAGTCACCGACAAGTACTTTGGAGCCACCACTGAGCAGGCCGTCAGCACCTTCAGGCTCGACAGCGGCCTTGCTGCCGGTCATGCCGTCGATATCCCCTGCTGGAGCGCCCTTGTAGACGCTTCGTATAAGCTGGGCGACCGCACTCTCTATCTGCGCATGCCCAATTTCCATGGCGCCGATGTGCAGGCCCTGCAGCGCGCTCTCAACGTTTTGGGCTTTGCCTGTGGCGAAGACGACGGCTACTTTGGTCCGCATACCGAGGCCGCCCTGCAGCAGTTCCAGGAAAATGTCGGCCTGTTTGCCGACGGCATGGCCTTCCAGGACACCTACGCCTACATCAACCGCCTGCACCATGTGTGGGAGGGCAAGCCCTCGGTCACCGAAGCCGAGTCCCGTATCGGTTTTGCTCGCGCCGCCAACGTGCTCGAGCGCTTCCAGATTGCCGTTATCGGCGAGGACCCCATCGCACGCAGCGTTGCGTCGCGCATGTGGAATATCGCCACGGCAACGACCGACAACAGCGGCATGATGCTCTGCGACTCCGAGGTCCCAACCGACGTTGACCTAGTGCTCGAGATCGCAAGCGATGAGCTGCCCGCAGATGCAGCGCCGCGCGCCACGATCGCCCTCGCCGAGTGCCACAACCTGGCCCAGCGCATCCGCACTGCCAATGTCGCCGCGCAGCAGAAGCCGGCACGCATTCGCATTGAGCTCACGGGCATGACGCGCTACAACGGCACCTTCACGGCCAGCGACGCGCAGACACTCGCCGTACGCCTGCTCGATGGTGTTTGCGATGCCCTCGCAGATTAGGTAAACTAAACGAGTTGCTTTTGGGCAACACCACACATTGGGACGTAGTTCAACGGTAGAACTCCGGTTTTTGGTGCCGGCTGTTGGGGGTTCGAATCCCTCCGTCCCAGCCATTAAAATTGAGCGCCCTGAGCCCATAACGGCCCAGGGCGCTTTCTTGTGGGCAAGCGGAGGGATTCGAACCCGCAAGGCAACACAACTTCTCGTCCAACACGAGAAAAATCTGCCTTCAAAAGACAGGCGCCCCAAGCCCATTAGGACCAAGAGCGCCTTACATCTAGAAAATATCAGCCCAGTTCCGAAAAGCGAGCCGCCATCTACAAAATGGCGCGTGGCCCCGGCGGACCGGGCATTAAGTTTGTCGCGAGTTCCGCACGAACAGGAGGCCACTTAACCTCGATGTTTTGGACGTGACAGCGAGAGGGGCCCTGGTATGGCAAGGTGACGTGAAACAAGGCGGCGCTGACCTTCTGGTCGCGCCGCCGAAGTTGAACGTCAGATTGCCGTGCCAGGGCCCCTCGCAGCGTCAAGAAGGCCGCCGTTCGGTAGAACGGCGGAGCTAATTGTTCAGCATGCGGTCGAAGCTTCCCGAGTCGCCATCCCGATAGTCTGCGGTCATCAGGATCTCCTGCGGAATGCGCCCGCCTTCACGTAGCACGTTGCGGAACTGCACGCGCGTAACCATGGGCAGATCCTTAATCGTCGCCGCCAGGTTCTGCGGCACGCCCTGGTTGGCAGCAGCGGGCTCGCACGCGCCGCCGGCCTTCACGCGACGCCTATGCTCGGCGAGCATGGCGCGGTACATGCCGGCATGCAGGCGAATCTCAACCACATTGGCATTGCGAGCCTGCTCGACGATGCGCGCGCCCTCGCGGTCGATATCGCCCACATAGTAGACGTAGTTAAAGCGATAGCCAATCTCGGCCAGATAATCGTCCAGGGCATGCGAGACGCTTGCCTTGCATCCGCCGCCAAAAATCACGCCGCCCACCTTGATGCCAAAGAGCTTGGCGTGCTTGCGGCCACGCAGCAGCTTGACGATCTCGTCGTAGGTGTCCAGGTTCTCGACCATAATGAACGGCTTGTCGGCACCCAGCGTAAAGAAACCCGTAAAGTGCACGGGGCGATTGGGAGCGACCTTGATCGCCTGCATGCTGATGCCCTTTTCGGTCATACGCCTGATCAGGCGCTCACCGTGCTTGCCGTCAAAAGCCTTCTCGTCGTTAAAGATCTGGTAGGCACGCTGGCGGCGCGAGGCAACCGGCGTATCGGCACCTCGGTTCTGCTCGATCCAAGCCTGGATGATTGCGATTTCCTCGGCAATCTTGCGGTTGGACATCTCGTTGTGCTGAGTGCGCTGCGGAGCCTTTTTGCCGTCCTTGCCCTCGACCTTAACGATTTGAGTCTGTTGCTCCTTAATCTTGGAGAGCGCCATTGGCGTGGGAACGACCTTGAGCAGCTGCCTGCCCAGGACACGGGCCAGAGCAAACGCCGAAACCTCGCCATGAGCGGGCTGCTCAGGCTGCTGGGCGGCCGCATCGTTTGCAGTCGGTTTGGGCTGCGCCTGGGATTTGTGCTTGGAATCTGCCTGAGCTTTGCGCTCTTGCTTTGGCGCGGACGAGCTCTTTTGCGAACGTTCAGGCTTGTCCCCCTTCGCCGGCTGGCGCTTGGGCTGCTCCACCGGGGTCTCAGCCTTCACATCCTTGTTTTGCGTTGTCGCCTTCTCGGCCACGGTTTCGGCATTTGAGCCACGTCCGCCACGGTGACGACGACGGCGGGGCTTGCTCGAAGCGCTCTCCCCCGCCTGTTTATCAGCGGACTGTTGAACTTTGACCTCGGTGTCAGCCGCAGGCTGCGACTCGGAAGGTTGCTGCTCGCGAGCCGCCGGCTCAACGGTTTTCTCGGTTTGTTCGGCCTTATCGGCCTGAGCGGTCGAAGCCGGCTCGCCCTTCTCCTGACGCTTTACGGGATACGCGCGCCCTGCAAAACCGCGGCCGGGACGACACGAACCCGGAGCCCTCTTGGCAGACTCCTCAACATCGTCTGCAACCTCGGAAGGCTCTTCAACCTCACGCGCGACATCCTGCTGCGCAGCCTTGAAGTGAGCACCGCGACGACGCTTGGGCTCTTGGGCTTCCACGGGCTTTTGTTCCTTCGCGGGCTTCTGCGACTCAGCGGCAACCTCGGTCTCAACAGCCTCAGCATCCGTCTCACCCTTTCGAGCAACGGCGCGACGGAAGCGCTCCTGCTGGGCGCGGCGCTGCGCATCGCGCTTGCCACCCCCGCCAAAACCGCCGCGTCCTGCCTTGGCCGTAAAGGCACGCACGACGTTCTCATCGAGCAACTCATCGGTATCGACATGCTCACGCGGGGCAACTTCTTCCACAGCAGGCACGTCAGCGGGATCCTCGACGACAAAATCCTCGACGGACTCGGCAGGCTGCTCCTGGGCATCGCGGATCTCGGCATTGATGGTATAGAACGCCGGGCGCCCGTTAATGCCGCTACCCTCGATCTTGGTCACGATATTTGCCGCGATAAGCTCATCGCGCATCGCCTTGGTGTCACATTCCTTATCGACGGAGCGGAAAATTTGCGCCAGCGCGCTCGACTTGATCTTGAGCGCCTTGCGGCAAAGCAGGTCGTAGGCAACCAGCTTGGCACGCTCAGCAGAAAGCGATGTCTGGCTGCTCAGACGCTCAGCCAGGGCATCGACATTATTTTGGTTATCGGAATATACCGTCTTGGCCACGGGGCCCCTTTCATATGTACACATATACGTCTATATGGTACAACGCGCGCCCTTATCCACGCAAAACATCTGCGAGAACACTCGAGCGTCACCCGCTTTTGCATGAAAAAAGACCGAGCCCGCGAAGTCGCGGACCCGGTCTTTCCGAGTCATATAGATGTGACGTTCAACTCGTCAGGTCGACTAAGCCTTGGCGGCCTCGGCGTCGGCAGGAGCCTCAGCGGCAGCGGCGCGACCGTACTCGGCCTTGCCCCTGTCTCTTATACACATCTGACGCTGCCGACGATCTTACGCGTGTAGA
>URVF01000125.1 GCA_900551185.1 uncultured Collinsella sp.
GGTGGCACGCGGGTGGCAGTGCGCGTTGACGGTGCCGCGAGAGCTGAGCATACGCGATGGTAAGCTCTGTCAGCAGCCGGCGCACGAGATTGAGAAGGTGCGCGGCGACTGCGTTCGCGCGACAGGCGGTGAAACCGTTGAGGAGCCGGGCCGCCTGTTTGATCTTGTGGTTTCCTGTGAGGGCGCCAAGATGGTCGAGCTTGAAATCCGCAAGGGTGTCTTTGTGCGTTATACGGACGGGATGCTTACCCTCGATATGGGTGACGAAGGCTATGGGCGCGACCAGAGGTCGATTGAGCTCGGCGAGCTTCGCGACCTACGCGTGCTTTCGGACACTACGATGGTCGAGATTTTTGCAAATGGCGGCGAGGCGGCACTTACGAGCCGTACCTATTCGCCGGCGGTTCCGGCGATGGAGCTGCACGCCGAGGGTGCGGCATCGATGAATTTCTACCGCCTCGTGCATTAACCGTGCGTGGAGCACGATTGGATTTGCTGGACGGAATGTGTCGCAGTTGTCGCGGCCAACTACCGCTTACCGCATATAGCGACCGTTTGCGGAATAAGTAACACTCCTTAATAAACCGTGTAAAATCTCAGATAAGCACGGAGTTTTCCAGGGAGACGCTGTCCTTTGTTGTGTGCAAGGGGCGGCGTCTCTTTGGTGCTTGGGGGCCGTTGCACAGTAGGATGGCGGACGTGCGCCACATATTAAAAAGCCAACGTTGAGATGGGTCGTGATAAGAATGGGCAAGTACGTAATCGTGGTTGAGTCTGGGTCGGATGTGACGCCGGAGCTCTGCGAACGCTATGGCATCGTGCGTGTGCCCATGCATGTTACGATTGCTGACGAGACCGTTGAGGATGGTTCGATCGATCCGCTCGAGATTTATTCGCGCTGCAACGAGTTTGGCGTGATGCCCAGGACCAGCGGTTGCGCGCCGGCAGATTTCTCCCGCGTGTACGACCGCATCCATGCCGAGCAGCCCGACGCGACCATCCTGCATCTTGCGTACTCCGAAGTCACGACCTGCTCACATCAGTCCTCCAAGATTGCAGCTAAGGGGCGCGACTACGTGTTCTCCATGGACACGCGTTTTGTTTCGGTTGGCCAGTCGCTCGTTGTCGTCGAGACCGCCAAATACATCGAGGCTCACCCCGATGCCACCGTCGACGAGATCTTTGCTTTTACGAATTCCGTCATGGACCGTGTGCTGCTGGGCTTTGTTCCTACCGACCTTGCCTTCCTTAAGGCAGGCGGTCGTTTGTCCAACGTCGCGTTCCTAGGCGCCCATCTGCTCAAGATTAAGCCCTGCATTGAGGTGACGGGCGGCAAGTTCGTGGCAACCAAGAAGTTCCGCGGCTCTATGCTCAAATGCGCCCGTGCCTTTATTGACCACATGGTTGCGAAGGGCGAGATTGACTACTCGCACATTGGCCTGGCGTATTCGGTGGGCCTTTCCCAGGAGCTGCGCGATGACATGGAAGTCTATGCGCATGACCTGGGCTTTAGGGACGTTACCTGGACTCAGGTCGGCGGCGTCATCTCGAGCCATTGCGGCCCGACTGCCTTCGGCGCGGTGCTTACGCTTAAGGCGTAAGGCCTGGCGTCTATCGATATCTATTGCCTCGGCGGCGGGTGGGTTGTGACAACCTTCCCGTCGCTTTTGTGTGGGGCCAAATAGAACAACCCAATTGACCACTAAACCGTTTCACCATCATGCGTATGGGCTAGAATGGCTCTGGCATTTATGTAACTAAAACCAATGAGAGGCAAGGTAGCGGGAATGGCTGAGATGACGCTCGAGGGTGTGGACGCTCGTCCCGAGGACTCCGCGTTTGCCCTGGGCCGCGTACATTCGATTGAAACGATGGGAACGGTCGACGGACCCGGCATCCGCTTTGTGGTGTTTGTTCAGGGCTGTCCAATGCGCTGCGCGTATTGCCACAATCCCGATACCTGGTCGGTCAACGGCGGCACCATGGTGACCGTCGAACACCTGATGGATGAGTTCCAGAGCAACCATGAGTTTTACCGCAGCGGCGGCATTACCGTTTCGGGCGGCGAGCCGCTTCTGCAGCCCGAGTTTTTGGCCGACCTGTTCCGTGCAATGCACAACAACCCCGATGGTCGTGTGCATACCTGCCTGGATAGCTGTGGCTACGCCTTCGACCCTCAGCATCCCGAGAAGTTCGATGCCGTGCTCAACGAGACCGACATGGTACTGCTCGATATTAAGCATGCCGACCCGGTCGAGCATAAAAAGCTGACCGGTTGTGATCCCGCACGCATCCTGGCGTTTGGCGATGAGCTTGCACGTCGCAATATCAAGGTCGTTATCCGCCACGTGGTTGTGCCGGGCATTACCGACACGGCGGAGGAGTGCGAGAAGCTCGGTCGCCTCATCGCTCCATGGCACAACGTGGTGGGCCTGGAAATGCTGCCGTATCACACGATGGGTGTCGTCAAGTACGAGCAACTGGGCATTCCCTATAAGCTCGAGGGCGTGCCCCAGATGGATACCGCGCGCATGCCCGAGTTGCGCAATGCCGTTATGACCGGCATGAAAAAGCGCCGTGCGGAGCTCAAAAACGCTATCGGATAGCATGCCATAGCCCTCATATCCCCTCGTTCCCAGCTGAGTTGCGGTGGAATAGTTCTTGTTTTTAGGCCCATGTCGCCCAAACAGGAACCATTTCACCGCAACTTCGTTTTGGGTAGAGATGCGCAACAGAATCGTGCCATTTGGATAAATACGCTTGTGGTTTCTTTAAAGACACCTTAAACGCTGCTGAATATCTTTGGAAAGAAATGCCTGCTCGGTATCATGCTGCTCGTATATAAACGGTGGCAGTCAGGAGACCACGTGCGAAACATCGCATCGCGGGACGAGTATGTGCCGCAGCATGGCAGCAGATATAAGACGAAGGGCACGTCTTCGCGTGGCCTTGCCGGCGCTCGCATCCGCGTGAGGAAGATTGCCGCTATTGGGATGCTAACGTCGGCGGTTATTATCCTCGGAATTACCGTTAAAACCTACGCCTCGGAGCGAACGGGGCGCCCAGATGCGTCAACGGTACAGCTGCAAAACGAGAAGGTTTCAAAGTCCAAAGCGTCGGCAGATCAAGCTCTGTCGACGGCAGATCTCAAGACGAGACTTTCGAAGGCGGACTTCAACGATATCCCTTCGGGTGATACCGTTCGGACCTTCTCGTTGGTGGATAACAAGACTCCTGCCTTGGAGGATGAGGGCTTTGCCTCGCTCCAGGATGCCCTGTGTCGGGCGCAGGAGCTGGGCGACGTGGGTGTAGTGTTCTACGACCTATCGAGTGGTAGGGGCGTGACGTATAACGCCGATGTTGAGGTGTATGGAGCGAGCAGTTATAAGGCGCTGTATGCACTCTATATTTGCGAGATGTTGGTCGAATCGGGGCAGGTGTCGCTCGATTGGCCTTTAGCAACGTATGGTGGTTACAGCATGGGCTGGCAGACAGTGCGTGACCTTATCGAGGCCGCGGTCGTCAACTCGGACAACGATTCGTTTATCGCGTTACGCGCGGCGTTTGACCATGATGGCTATGAGGATTGGATTGCCAATCTGGGTGTTGATGACGAAACGGCACTGAATCCGATGAGTGATTTTCCGACCTACTGCCCGCGCACTTCTGCGAGGTTATGGCGTGAGATGAGCGAGTATCTGAGCATGGATACCGAGACTTCACAGTGGTTGTCGGGCCTTCTGGCATCAACATCGCGCTCGTTTATTCGCGATGGCATTGCGGACGAGCAGGTTTTGGTGCGCAACAAGGCAGGCTGGATTAGCGAGGATGGTTACTACTCGACATGCGATGCGGGCCTTATCGACATCGATGGCTGTACCTATGTCATGGGTATCATGACATCGATGCCGTGGAGCGACCGCTCGAGTGAGGTTACGGCCGCGATTGCAAAGGCTCTGTTTGATACGCGAGCTGCACTGGCTTAGCGTGTTCGTTTGACGAGGTCAAACAAAATGCTGGTACCATACCGTGGTTGAGAATTTCGAATAGGTTTGGGGAATGGCATGGCTACCATTGCGATTATCGGTGCGCTCGAAAAAGAGATCATGCAGATTAAGGAAGAGCTGAGCGACGTTTGCGAGGCACGGGAGGCAGGCTTGACCGTTGTGAGCGGTGAGCTCGACGGCCTGACAGTTGTCGCCACAACGGTGGGCATGGGCACGGTGAACGCCGCCGCTGCAACACAGCACCTCATTAGCAAGTATGCTCCGCAGGCTGTTGTGTTTTCGGGCATTGCGGGCGGTTTGAACCCCAAGCTCCATATCGACGACGTGGTCATTGGCAAACGCCTACGCTATCTGGATACCGATACCGCGCTTATCGCCGAGTCCGCACCGGGGCTCGAGGAGTTTGGCTCGACGCCCGCGCTGGTCGATATTGCCGCCGAAGTGCTTGCTGAGCGTGGGTTTGTTGACGCTTCGACAAATGCAGTCGCTTCGAATGAGGGCACCAAGCAGTTCCTGGTCGGCACGATTGCCACGGGTAACCGCTTTGTGACGGGCGCCACCATGCGCAACGACGCTATCGAGGCGACGCATGCCGATTGTGTCGGCATGGAGGGCGCGGCAATTGCCCATGTCGCAACCAAAAATGGTGTCGATTGCCTGGTGTTGCGCGCTATCAGCGATAATTGTGACGAGGCGTACGATGCAATTTGCGAGCGCGAGTTCGATCTGTTCGAGTACGCGCGTGTCGCAAGTGACATCACGCTCGATATCGTCCGCCGCATTGCCGCTGCGCAATAGCGCGTCTATTTGTAAGAACCTACGACCAAGGAGTGTCCATGGCCGATTCCATTAACTATCAGCTTGCCAAGTTCGTCGCCAGCTACGGCAAGGTTTCGCAGATTCCCGAGTCCACCTGCCCCGAGGTGAGCTTCGTCGGCCGCTCCAACGTGGGCAAGTCGTCGAT
>URVF01000126.1 GCA_900551185.1 uncultured Collinsella sp.
GATCATGCCTAGTCTCGTGGGCTCGGAGATGTGTATAAGAGACAGCCCGCAGAGGAGGCCACGGAGATCGAGTCCGCGCCTGCCGCCGAGGAGCCCGCTCCGGTCCTGCCCGAGGTCACCGTGCTCGACGCCTCTGCCACGCAGGCCATTCTGGATAACGGCCGAGGCTATGCGCAGTTCTGCGACATGGCCGTGCTCGCCTTTGCCTCGTTCACCAACCCGGGCGGCGGCTACATCCAAGGCTATCTGGGCCAGGAGGCCACGCTGTGCGCCGATTCGTATCTGTACAACGTTCTCGATAAGCAGCGTAAGTGGTACGGCGAGAACCGTCGCCGCAACATCAACTGCGAGCTTTACCGCAACCGTGCGCTGGTGGTGCCTGCGGTGCGCTTCGACCGCAACCACGTGCATGCGTATGCCGACGTGATCGTTGCCGCCGCGCCCAACGTTAAGCGCGCCCGCCAGGAGTATCGCGTGAGCGACGATGCTCTGCTGGATGCCCTGCGCGACCGCATTCGCTTTGTGCTTGCCATCTGCGACGAGCTGGGTCGCGAGAAGCTCGTGCTGGGTGCTTGGGGCTGCGACAACAACGGCTTTGACGCCGAGGCCGTGGCCGAGCTCTTCCGCAAGGAGCTCGCATCGGGCGACTTTAAGGTCAAGCAGGTCTTTTTTGCCGTGCCCTCTACGCGCTGGGACGAAGATTTTGCCAAGTTCGAGCACGTGCTGGCAAACTTCCCCGAGCGCAACGAGGAGTCCTATGCCCAGGTTGCCGCTCGCGCTGCGGCTGCCCGCGCCGCCGAGCAGGCCCAGGCTGCCGCCGAGGACGATGAAGACGATGACGATTGGCGCAAGTACCTGTAATCGGTATGTGCTGACAGATGGGTCGAGCCGGTGGGAGGGCTGCTCCCGTCGGCTTTTTACTAGAGGAAGGGCTTACGATGAAAAACGTTCTGTGCTTTGGCGACAGCAATACCTACGGCTATGATCCGGCGGGCATGCGCGACGGCACCGCGGTACGCTATGCGCACGATGTGCGCTGGTGCGGCGTGGCCCAGCGCGACCTGGGCGAGGGCTGGCACGTGATTGAGGAAGGCCTCAACGGCCGCACGACGGTGCGTGACGACATGTGCCATCTGGACACTAATCTCAACGGCATCCGCGCGTTGCCGATGCTGCTCGAGGCTCATAAGCCGCTGGATGCGATCGTGATTATGCTGGGCACCAACGACTGCAAGACGGTCTTTAGCGTGGGGGCTGCCGATATCGCTGACGGTGCCATGGCGCTGATTCGCACCGTCCGCGCGTTTCCCTGGACCGAAGCCGCGCCCTGCCCGCGTATTCTGCTGATGGCGCCTATCAAGATTAAACCGCAGATCGCCGATGTGTACATGACCGACTTTGACGAGCGCTCCGTCGAGGCCTCGGAGCATTTTGCCGAATACTATGCGTATGCTGCTAAACAGTTTGGCTGCGACTTTTTGAATGCCGCTGATTTTGCCGAGCCGGGCGATATCGATTATCTGCACATGATGCCCGAAAGCCACGAGAGCCTGGGCCACGCCGTGGCAGCCAAGCTCCAAGAGATGCTTGGTGAGTAGCGCGACCCCAAACCACCGCAAAGGGGACAGGCACCTTTGCGGTGGTTTGGGTTGCGGACTTTAGTACTGCCACATGTGATTGACGGGGCCGGAGCCTTTGCCCATGTCAAAGCCGGCGGCCAGAGCGCCTGTCAGGTATGCCTTGCCCGCGTTGACGGCGTCGGCAAGATCCATGCCCTGGGCCAGCGCGCAGGCGATGGCGGACGAGAGCGTGCAGCCGGTGCCGTGTGTGTTGTCGGTCTCGATGCGCTTGTGGCGGAACCACGTGGTGAGTGGATCTCCCAGATGGTTGCCCTCGTCATCGAGTGGCGCGGGTTCGGCCAGTACATCGTTGGCCTCGTTGACAAGATGCCCACCCTTAACGAGGGATGCGCAACCAAAGCGGCGGGTGAGGAGCATGGCAGCATTTTGCTGCGTGCGCTCGGAGTCGACCTCGTAGTCGAGCAGGGCCATGGCCTCGGGAATATTGGGCGTGATAACCGTCGCCAGCGGGAACAGGCGGCGGGTGAGCGCCTCGGCGGCATCTTCGGCAATCAGCCGCGCGCCCGAGGTGGCGACCATGACGGGGTCGACGACCACGTTCGTTGCGTTCCAGGCGCTCAAGCGGTCGGCGATGACTTCGATAATCTCGGCAGAGGAAACCATGCCGATCTTGATGGCGCTCGGGCGGATATCGTCAAAAACGGCGTCAATTTGCGCGGCTACGATATCTGGCGAGATGTCCTGCACGGCGGTGACGCCCAGGGTGTTCTGTGCGGTGATGGCGGTGATGGCCGTCTCGGCATACAGGCGGTGCGCCGTGATGGTCTTGATGTCGGCCTGAATGCCGGCGCCACCGCTGGAATCGGATCCTGCGATGGATAGAACGGCAGGTACCTTACTGCGATCCATGTTCGCTCCCTTGTTCGGTCGGAATCAAATGGGTCTATAAGCCAGCATTATAAAGATGCCCGGGCCGACTCTATGTCGAACCCGGGCGGGCGATGCAATCTTTACGCAAATGCAAGCAAATGTTCACATGTCAACAATTGACAGGCACCAGCTCGCCGCCAGAAGCGGCCGCGGCGACAGGGCTAGTCCTCCATGCCAAGGTCGATCGTGGTGCCCTCGAAGATCTTGTTGACGGTGCGGACGGCGCACATCTTGCCACACATGGTGCAAGTGCCCTCGGTGGCGGCGGGGGACTCCTCGTAGCGTTTCTTGCCCGTAACCGGGTCGAGCGCGCACTTCCACATGGCGTCCCAGTCGAGCTTGCGGCGTGCCTGGCCCATCTTGTCGTCCATGTCGCGGGCGTGGGGCACCTTTTTGGCGATGTCGGCGGCGTGTGCGGCGATCTTGGTGGCCATGAGGCCGTCGAACACATCCTGGGCGTTGGGCAGGCATAGGTGCTCTGCCGGTGTCACGTAGCACAGGAAGTCGGCACCGGAGCTGGCGGAGATGGCGCCGCCGATGGCAGCGGTGATGTGGTCGTAACCAACGCCGATATCGGTCACCAGCGGCCCGAGCACATAGAACGGAGCATTGTGGCACAGGCGCTTCTGCAGTTTCATGTTGGCGGCGATCTCGTCGAGCGCCATGTGGCCCGGGCCCTCGACCATGACCTGGACGCCGGCGGCCCAAGCGCGCTTGCACAGCTTGCCCAGCTCGATCATCTCAGCGGTCTCGGTGGCGTCGTTGGAGTCGTAGAGGCAGCCCGGGCGGCAGGAGTCGCCGAGCGAAATCGTCACGTCGTACTCGTGGCAAATCTCGAGCAATTCGTCGTAGAACTCATAGAACGGGTTCTCGTTACCGGTGACCTCCATCCAGCCAAACAGCAGCGAGCCGCCGCGGCTGACGATGTTCATGAGGCGGCCGGTCTCCTTAAAGGTCTTGATGACCGACTTGTTGATGCCGCAGTGGATGGTCATAAAGTCCACGCCGTCCTCGGCATGCGCGCGCACGACTTCGAACAGGTCGTCCTTGGTGAGCTTGACCAGCGGCTTTTCCATGTAGCCGATGGCGTCGTACATGGGGACGGTGCCTACCATGAGCGGTGTCTCGTCGATGAGCTGCTGGCGGAACTGGCGCGTCTTGCCCGAGTTGGAGAGGTCCATGATGGCGTCGGCGCCAAAGTCCTCGGCAATCTTGACCTTCTTCCATTCCTCGGCGGCATCGGCCTTGTCGCCCGAGATGCCCAAGTTCACGTTGACCTTGGTGGACAGGCCCTCACCGACGCCAAAGGCGCGCATGCCTTTTTTGATATGCACGATGTTGGCGGGAATGGCGATGCGGCCGTCGGCCACGCGCTCGCGGATGTACTCGGGGTCGCGATGCTCGCGCTCGGCAACCTCCTTCATCTGCGGCGTGATCTGCCCGGCGCGGGCGAAGTCGATTTGCGTGACGAGCTTGGGCTCGGTCTGTGTGCTCATTGGCACGGCTCCCTTCGTTGGCATTACCCATATCAGGTTTGCGGGTCAGGGCGGGCGCGCCCAATCTCAGCCTGCCGTCTTGCCCTGCAAGCTCCCCGTTTATGTAATGGGCTCAAGTATAGCTCGAATGGGTACGATTGGCCTAACGAGCGTGCCTGTGGGGAGGCGTACATGGAAGACAAGCATCTATATCGAGAGACGCAATGGGACGTATCGGCCGAGGAGGGCCGTGCGCACCATGGCCTTGTCGCGATTGGTTTTGCGGTGCTTGCCGTGCTGGTGATTGCCTTTTGCATCTGGACGTTTGGTGGTCGCGGCGGAGCCGCATGGGAGTTCGAGGCTGATGATAGCCTGCCGATCATGACGGTGAAGGTCGCTGGCGGTAACACGGTGGCAGCTCCCGGCGACTACTGGTATCCGCGCGACGAGTTTGTGCAATTGCAGCTGAGCGGCGGGTCTATTCCGGGCGAAGAAATCGAACGCGTGACGTTTGATGAGGCGCTCAAAACACTGACGGTGGAGCTCAAAGATCAGGGCGATGTGCCCACGACCATGGATATCGCGCTGACGGAATGGCGCCTGGAACCTCCGTCGGGCGTTACGGTATCCAACGTAGAGCACGTTAAGGTTACCTACCAAGATGGCTCGACGAGCGAGATTGCAAAGGCCGATGGCTTGGCGGAGTAACGGAGTGTTTGGAAACGGCGGGCCTATTGTGCCTGCGCGTTCATGAAAACCAGGGTGTTTTTGTCTGAAAGCTCGGGGATGTGCCGATAGCCGATGTTGAATGCGGTAAGTTCGCTTGCATCTTCGAGCTTGTTTTCTGCCATCCACCGCACCATGGAGCCGCGCGCCTTTTTGCTGGCGGTCGACCGTTGGATGGGCTTCCCCTTGCGGATACCCTCGCCAAAGAGGCATGTGACGGCCGTGGCGTC
>URVF01000127.1 GCA_900551185.1 uncultured Collinsella sp.
GTCTCGTGGGCTCGGAGATGTGTATAAGAGACAGGTATGGGGATGGAGCCCCACCAGTCCCACCTGGCGCCCGTAGCGCTCACAGATGGCATGGATGCCCTGGCGCGACAGACGGCGGCCGTTCTTATTTAAAAAGACCGCCGAGGTCTCGGTTCCGCGGGCATGGGCCGCCAAGCGAGAACGCCCCTCAGTTACATAAAGCGTCAGAGCTCGCGCCGCGCTTCCTACCAGCGGGGACAGGCGTTCCTTCGAGCCCTTACCACGAACGAGCACAAAGCCATCGTCGATATGGATATCGCCCACATCGAGCCCCACCAACTCGCTCACACGCAAACCGCATCCGTAGAGCACTTCCAAGATGGCATGGTCGCGCAAGCCCATCTCGCCCTCGGGGAAGTCTTGATCGAGCAGCGCCGAGACATCCTCCACCGATAGATACTCCGGCAAACGCTCAGCCTTTTTAGGCAGGCGCAACGCCGCCGTTGGATTTTGGGCCACAGCCCCATCGCGCACCAAAAAGGCATGTAGGCCCTTCACGGCCGCAAGCGCACGCTCCACCGAGGCATCCGAATAGCCCCCATCGCGACGGTCGGCGACAAAGCCCTCCACGACCTGACGGGTCACCTCTTCAAAAGACACAATACCCGCCCGCTCCAGATAGGCGCAGTACGTCGTCAGGTCACGACGGTAGGCCGCAATCGTGTTGCGCGCCAAACCCCGCTCGACCGCGAGGTAATCGAGATACTCCCCCGCCGCCACGGCGAGCGACGAGGGAGTAGCTTCGGTATGTTCCTTATTCGCCGGCACCCTTAGTCCGTAGCGAGGTTCATGGGCGTCACCTGCAGACGGTCGACACCCTCGTGCTGGCCGATCGAAGCGCGCACGAACTCGCGGAACAGCGGCTGCGGGTTGGTCGGGCGGCTCTTGAACTCGGGATGAGCCTGGGTTGCCACATACCACGGATGCACGTCGCGCGGCAGCTCGACCATCTCGACCAGGCGCTCGTCGGGCGACAGGCCCGAGATAACCAAACCGGCGTCCTCGAGCTGGTCGCGGAAGGCGTTGTTGAACTCAAAGCGATGACGGTGACGCTCGTAGACGAGCTCCTCGCCATATGCCTCGCGAGCGAGGGTATCGGCGGCGAGCTTGCACGGATAGGCGCCCAGGCGCATGGTGCCGCCCTTCTCGGTCACGTCCTCCTGCGAGCTCATCAGATCGATGACACTATACGGGCCATCCGGATCGAACTCGGAGGAGCTGGCGCCGGCAAGGCCGACGACGTTGCGCGCAAATTCGCACACGGCCACCTGCATACCCAGGCAAATGCCCAGATACGGAATCTTGTGCTCACGGGCAAACTCGGCCGCGAGGATCTTGCCCTCCAGGGCGCGCTTGCCAAAGCCGCCGGGGACCAGGATGCCCGAGGCGTCGCCCAAAACCTCGGAGACATTCTGCTCGTCGAGGCTCTCGCCGTCGACCAGCTGGACGTCCACATGGCGATCGTAGAAGACGCCCGCATGGTGCAGGGCCTCGATAACCGACAGGTACGCATCGGGCAGCTGCGTGTACTTACCCACGACGGCAATCTTCACCTTGTCGGCGTGATGGTTGGCGTGATTCTGTTTGCGCAGGAACTCGTTCCACTCGCTCATGTCGCGCTCACGCGGGTCCAGACCCAGGCGCTCGCAAATGCGCAGGTCAAAGTCCTGCTCGGCAAGCAGCTGCGGAACATCGTAAATGCTCGCGCAGTCCTCGTTGGTAAAGACACAATCGGTGTCAACGTCGCAGAAGCTTGCGATCTTTCCGCGGATAGCGTCATCGATATGGTGGTCGGAGCGCAGCACGATAATATCGGGCTGGATGCCAAAGCTGCGGAGCTCCTTGACGGAATGCTGCGTGGGCTTGGTCTTGACCTCGTGGGCGGCGGCGATATAGGGAACGAGCGACACGTGGATGTAGCAGACGTTCTCGGGGCCGGCCTCCTTGCGGTACTGACGGATGGCCTCGACAAACGGTTGGGACTCGATGTCGCCGATCGTGCCGCCCAGCTCGGTGATGACTACATCGGAGCCGGTCTGCTCCTCGATGCGGCGGAACTTGTCCTTAATGGCATTGGTGACGTGAGGAATCACCTGCACGGTACCGCCCAAAAAGTCGCCGCGACGCTCGCGGGCGATCAAGCTCTTATAGATGGCGCCGGTCGTAAAGTTGGAATCGCGGGTCAGGTTCTCATCAATAAAGCGCTCGTAATGGCCCAGGTCCAGGTCGGACTCGTAACCATCCTCGGTAACGAAGACCTCACCATGCTGGAAGGGGCTCATGGTACCGGGGTCGACGTTCAGATACGGATCGGCCTTCTGCATCGTTACTTTGTAGCCACGCGACTTGAGCAGACGGCCCAGCGAGGCCGCGGTGATACCCTTGCCCAGAGACGAAACCACGCCACCGGTTACGAACACATGCTTGGTCATATTGAGTTACCTGCGCTTCCCGTAGAAGTTGTTTATCCACATCTTACGGGTCTTCATTGTAATACTCGCGCCGCGGACCGTTCGCAATTTTTCTCGCGTGCGATTGCATTTCTCAATCTTGAAACAAAACACCGCCCGGTTTCCCAGGCGGCGTCGCTGTGGCAAGGGTTACATGCTGCTATCGATCAGCAACCTCGTCCTCAAGCATTTCTTGAACGAGCATGCCGGTACGGACGCCCTCAAGATACCACTCGCCACGTTCGGTGAGGCAAATGCCATTTGCAAGCTGACCGCCGTCGTCGCTATAACGCGAGACGACATCAATCATGCCTTCGGAATCCAAGCGATCGATTGCGGCGCGGGCACGATACGGCGAAACCCCCACGCGCTCGGCAAGCGTTTTGCGCGAGAAACCATACGGCCCGCCATTGTCTTCGGTTTGCTGGTCGATCTCCATCAACACCAGCACCTCGACACGCTTCATATCGTTGACACTCGCACGACCCTTGCCCGCCATAGCAGCCTCCTCAAACCGAGCACGAGCATCTAACGCGCCGTGCGCGACCGACACACCTCACGATGGCAGGTAATATCCATCATGCGGCATCCCGCTAAGGATGAAACAGTTACGGTTATTGTATACCGCTCAAATTGTTTCTAGGCAGGTAAACGGCTATTTTTCGCCGAAATAGGCGCTTTATTGATCAAAAAGCCGTACCGGGCGCTAACCCGATACGGCCAAAATGCAATGCAATTACCGCGGTGCTTCAAACTTAGCGGTGAAAGAAACCGCGACGCTCAAACTTGGGCTCGCAGCACACGTTGATACCCAGTTTGCGCAGTACCGTCTCGTCCGTCGGCGAGATGATCACGCTAAAGAAGGCATCGCAACCGCGCAGCTGCTCCAGGCCCGAAAGGACGCGAGCGGCCGTCTCACTCGTGGCCGAGGTGATCGACAACGCCATAAGCGTCTCGTCGGTGTGGAGGCGCGGGTTTTTGCTGCCCAGGAAATGCGTCTTGAGCTTGCTGATGGGCTCGATCGCCTCATCGCTAATGACCTCAAGCTCAAGATCGACGCCCGAGACATGCTTGAGGGCGTTCATAATGAGCGAACTTGCGGCGCCCAGGCGCGTGGAGGTCTTACCTGTCACCACGGAGCCGTCCGGCATGACCATGGCACCCACGGGACCACCCGTCAGCTGCTCCCTGGTGAGGGCCGCCGAGCGCGCCGGTGAGTAGTTCTTATCGATGCCGGCTTTCTTCATAATAATCTTGAGACGGTCGACTTGCTCATCGCCCACGCCGGTACGGCGCACATTTTCGACCGCGGTAAAGTAGCGGCGGACGATCTCCATCTTGGAAGCGTCGCGGCAGGCATCGTCATCGGTGATGGCAAAGCCGACCATATTGACGCCCATGTCCGTAGGACTCTGGTAGGGGCTCTTGCCCAGGATCTTTTCCATCAGAGCACGGACCACCGGGAAGGCCTCGACGTCGCGGTTGTAGTTGACCGTGGTCTTGTTGTAGGCCTCAAGGTGGAACGAATCGATGATATTGGCGTCGTCGAGGTCAGCCGTGGCGGCCTCGTAGGCAATATTGACCGGATGCGTCAGAGGAAGATTCCAGACAGGGAAGGTCTCGAACTTGGCATAGCCGGCGGCCGTGCCATGCTTGTGCTCGTGATAGAGCTGAGACAGGCAGGTGGCAAGCTTGCCCGAGCCAGGACCGGGGGCAGTGACCACGACGAGCGGTCGGGTGGTCTCGACAAACTCGTTCTTGCCGTAGCCATCGTCGGACACGATCAGATCGACATCGTGTGGATACCCCTCGATGGGATAGTGCAGCTTGGCGGGAATACCGAGCGCGTTCAGGCGGTTGCGGAACACATCGGCAGCGGGCTGGCCGGCGTACTGGGTGATGACCACAGCCGCGACAGCAAAGCCGTTGCCGCGAAACAGGTCAACCAGGCGCAGCACATCCTCGTCATAGGTAATGCCCAGGTCACCACGAGCCTTGTTTTTCTCGATGTGGTTCGCGTTGATCGCGATGATAACCTCAACATCGTCGGCGATGCTCTTGAGCATGCGGAACTTGCTGTCCGGTTCAAAACCCGGCAGCACGCGGCTCGCATGATAGTCATCGAACAGCTTACCGCCAAACTCCAAATAGAGCTTGCCACCAAACTGCGAGATGCGCTCCTTAATGTGAGCAGCCTGCAGCTCGATATACTTCGCGTTGTCGAAACCCTGGCGCATATATGGCTCCCGTCCCGTTTCCATTTAATGTTCTAGGCGATTATAACGGAGCAGACCCTCCCCAACGCCCAAGCAATCAACTGGCACCAACCAAACACGCCATCGATAAGTTGCGGTGAAATAGTTCCCGTTTAACCCCTCAAGACGGCCAAACAGGAACTATTCCACCGCAACTTCCCCTTTTCTGTCTCTTATACACATCTGACGCTGCC
>URVF01000128.1 GCA_900551185.1 uncultured Collinsella sp.
ATACGAGATCATGCCTAGTCTCGTGGGCTCGGAGATGTGTATAAGAGACAGCCTAGGCACTTTGCTGCCTGGCTGCGGGTAATATCGCCTGCCTCATAGCTATCGCGCACCAGCTCAAACTGAGGAGGGCACGGCTTGCGAGGTCGACCGAAACGAACCCCTCGCGCCCGCGCCGCTGCAATTCCCTCCGCCTGGCGCCGATGGATATTCTCGCGCTCCACCTGCGCCACGTAGCTCAGCAGTTGCAGCACAATATCGGCAATCAGAGCGTTGGTAACATCCGGCGCGCCGCTGGCCCTAGCGCGCGTGTCAAGCAATGGCATGTCCAACACCACAATGGCAACCCCGAGCTCCTTGGTAATGCGTCGCCATTCCTCAAGAATCTCGGAGTAATTACGACCAAGTCGGTCGATAGAAAGCACCACCAGCACGTCCCCGTCTCCCAGGACGTGCAGCAGCTCGCGATAATGCGGTCGATCGAAGTCCTTGCCGCTCGCATGGTCGGCATAAATATTCGCTGAGCCCACGCCATAGGCGCCCAGCGCATCCAGCTGCCGATTCAGATTCTGATCGCGCGAACTCACCCGCGCATAACCGTACACCGTCGCCATCTCATCCCCGCTTTCTTGTAAACCTGCCAAAAGGGACAGGTTTATTTTGGTAGGTTTTACCTCTCAAATAGCAGGTAAGCGGGCGGCTGAGCAGACGGCAAGGTAGCCACTATTCAAATGCGGAGGGCGGCCCCGAAAGACCGCCCTCCGCTCTCTCGCCACGAGCCGGGATTTAGCTAATGGATAAGCTTAAAGTCCAAGTGTCCACGCGTGGTATTGACGCGCGAGACCTCGATAATCACGCGCTGCCCCAGCTCGTAACGGGTGCCCGTGTCGGCACCCGTGAGCGTTAGCGCGTCCTCGTCGAACTCGAACCACTCGTTGCCCAGGCTCTTAATCGAAACCAAGCCTTCGGCCTGCGTCAGGTCCAAGCGCACAAAGAGGCCCATGCTGCTAACCCACGAGACGGTTCCGGCATAGCGCTCGCCCAGGCGATCCTCATAGTACTGGGCAATCTTGATCTTTTGCGTCGCATGGCTGGCGGCATCTGCCGCGCGCTCGGCATCGCTACATGCGCGGCAGATCTGCGGCAGAATGCGCGGCAGCGACTCGCGCCCCTTGCCGATCAGCCACGGCGTACGGACCAAGGCGTCCTTGCCGCCGAGCTGCTCATAGGCCAACTGCAGTTTGAGCACGCGGTGCACCACCAGATCGGGGTAGCGACGGATGGGACTCGTAAAGTGACAGTAGCACGGCGCGGCGAGCGCAAAGTGGCCCTCGTTGCGCGGCTTGTACAGCGCGCGCTGCATGCTGCGCAGAAGCAGCGTGTTAACGAGCGGTGCGTTGGCCGTACCGGCGGCAGCATCAACTGCAGCCTGCAGCTCATCGGGGCTCCCCAGGGCAATACCGGCAGCACGGCGATCGTCGATGATGCCTAGCTGCGCCAGCGCAACGGCAGCACCGTGCAGGCTATCGGGGCTCGGATCCTCATGCACGCGATAGCAGGCCTCGATATCACGGTCTGCCAGCCACTCTGCAACGCACTCGTTGGCGAGCAGCATGGCTTCCTCGATAAGCGACGTGGCACACGAACGCTCACGCGCCACAATCTGCACGGGCACTCCGTCCTCATCCAATAGAGCGCGAATCTCGGCCGTGTCAAAATCGACTGAGCCGCGGGCGCGACGAATACGACGGCGAAGTTCGGCGAGTTCGTTAGCGGCGACAAGGAAATCGCCGAGGTCGATGTTGTAGCCGCGGGCGGCCTCCTCGCACGCAAGGCCGCGCTCAAGCGCTTCCTCGCGCGAGGTCTCGGCAGCCGCAACATCCTCGGCTGCACCCTCCAGCACCGAATACTCAACCGCGCCGGCACGCACCAGCAGCGCCTCGGCGCCGTCATAGTCCATACGCACACGCGAGCGAATCACACTGGGGTACGGATCGTAATGCCGCACGCGACCCTGTGCATCGAGCTCGATATCGACGGTAAACGCAAGACGGTCCTCGTCAGGGCGAAGCGAGCACAGGTCACAGGACAGGCGTTCGGGCAGCATGGGAAGCACGCGATCGGCCAGATACACCGATGTCGTGCGATGGCGAGCCTCAAGATCGATATGCCCGTCCCAAGCCACATAGTGTGAAACGTCGGCGATATGCACACCCAGCTTGTAGCCACCCTCGGGCGTGCGCTCCAGCGAAATGGCATCGTCAAAGTCGCGCGCGTCGACCGGGTCGATCGTGATGACAAAGCGGTCGCGCAGATCGCGGCGGAGCGGGTCCTTAAGCGCCGCGGACACATCGAGCGAAAGCCCCTCGGCCTCGTCTAGCGCGGCTTCGGGATAGCTATCGGTATAGCCGTAACGCGCCATCACATATTGAACGCCCAAATCGGGCGCATCATCTCCGCCAATGCGGCGTTCGATCGTCACAGTGCCCGATTCCAGGCGCGTCGGGTAGGTCAAAATGCGCGCGACAACGGCATCACCCGGGTGGACACCCAGACGATCCGCCGAGGTATCCTCGGGCAAAATGAAGAAGTCGGCCTTCAGGCGCGAATCGAGCGGCTCAATCACACCAAGCGGACCGGCGGTCTGGTACGTACCCACCACGCTTATGGCTGCGCGCTCAACCACGCCTTCGATCACGGCGCGCCGCTCACCGTGCGGGCTGTTCTTAATGCTCACGGCAACGGTATCGCCATCCATAATCTCGCGCTTGCCGCGGCCCATGACCTTGTAGTCGCCATTCTCGGTTATGACATAGGCACTGTGCTCATGGAGCTGCACGCGCCCGGTCAGGCTCGGACGGCGTTCGCTGCGCACCGGCCCGCGCTTATTGCGAGCTCCACGCTTATGCTTGTTATTGCGCCCCATGGCGCCTCCTAACTATCGATTGCCGACTCCAAAGAGTCTACCCAAATGATTCGCCATCCTGCCGTCCCCTAGGGATCAAAAAACGGGCCGCCCCATAAGAGACGACCCGTTGGAAGGGATGAATTCCAGGCATGCCTACACGCGCAGGTAGCGGCGCATGGCGATGGCAGAACCAAAGAGACCGATAATCACGCCGACAAGAATCAGCGCAGCATAGGTCACCAGGTAGTACTGCATCGGCAGGGCAAACGACATCCAGCCGATGCTCTCCTGCAGACGCGGAATCATCAGATTGCGCAGCAGCTCCAGAACGCCGATGGAAAGCAGCGAGCCCAAAATGGCCTGCAGCACGCCCTCGGTAATAAACGGGCCACGAATGAAGCCGTTGCTGGCGCCGACCAGACGCATAATCGCTATCTCACGACGACGCGCCGTGATGGACAGGCGAATCGTGTTGTTGATGAAGATGAATGCGATAAAGGTCAGAAGGCCAACGAGCACCACGGCGGCGATGCGGATGTAGTTGGTCACCTGGAACAGGCGGCTCACTTCCTCCTGGCCGTACAGCACGCTCGCGTTGACGTCGCCGTCATCCGCGATCTTCTGGAAATCGGCATCCTTCTTGAGCTTCTTGGCCGTGCTCTCGACCTGAGACGGATCGTCCATCTCAATCGCAAACGAGGCGGGCAGCGGGTTCTGGCCGTCGAGCGCGCTCATGGTGGCGTCGGCGTTACCCGACATCTTGCTCGTGTACTCGGCCAGCGCGTCGTCCTTATCCTTATAGGTCACGGACTTGACGTTGCTCCACGTCTTGAGCTCGGCCTCAAAGGCCTGGACGTCTGCCTGATCGGCGTCATCGCTAATAAAGGCGTTGATGACGACCTGATCCTCGACGGTGCCGATCACGGAGTTCAGCATCGCGGAACCCATAATGAACAGGCCGATGATAAACAGCGAAAGGAAAATCGTGATGACGGCGCCGAGCGAGGTGGTCCAGTTACGGAAGAAGTGGCTGATTGCCTCTTTGAAGGAGTAGCCCACGTTAGTTGGTGCCATAGTTGCCGTAACCTCCCCTCTCCTGGTCGCGGATAACGTGGCCGCCCTCGAGGGCGATCACGCGACGGTGCATGCTATCGACCATCTCGCGGTCGTGCGTGGCGACGATCACGGTGGTGCCGGTGCGGTTAATACGCTCGAGCAGCTTCATGATGCCCAGCGAGATCGCCGGGTCGAGGTTACCCGTGGGCTCGTCGCAGATCAGCAGCGGCGGACGGTTGACCATAGCACGGGCGACGGCAACGCGCTGCTGCTCGCCACCGGAAAGCTGGTCGGGCAGCGAGTCCATCTGATCGGCCAGACCGACCAGGCGCAGCACCTCGGGCACCTGGCTGCGAATGACGCCCTTGGGCTTGCCGATGCACTGCAGGGCAAACGCCACGTTTTCGTAGGCGGTCTTTTGCGGCAGAAGCTTAAAGTCCTGGAACACGGCGCCAATCTGGCGGCGCAGGAACGGAACCTTGCGGTTCTTGATCTTCATGAGGTCCTGACCGGCAACCAGGATGCGGCCGCTCGTCGGCTTGACGTCGCGGTTGAGCGTCGACAGCAGCGTGGTCTTACCCGAACCGGAGTGACCGACCAGGAAGACGAACTCGCCCGGATAGATCTCGATGTTGATGTCGTCGAGTGCAGGCTTGTTGGGCTGTGCCGGATAGATCTTGGTGACATGCTCCATAAGGATGACGGGCTCGACACCGGCCTGCTTGGCCATCTTCTTGCGGCTGGCCTGCGGATCGATGGGCGCAAACACCGACGTAAAATCGGGGTTGTTGAGCGCGTTATCGAGGCTTGCGACCTCGGCTGCCTGATCGCTCTCGACCACCGGGGCAGCAGGCTGCGTGGGGTCGGGAATAGCGGCAAAGAGACCGGACCTGTCTCTTATACACATCTGACGCTG
>URVF01000129.1 GCA_900551185.1 uncultured Collinsella sp.
TACACGCGTAAGATCGTCGGCAGCGTCAGATGTGTATAAGAGACAGGTCTTGGAACCGTCGGCGGCGGCGTGGCCCGTCTGATCAAGAGCCACCACGATGAGTACCTGGCAGCCTACGGCATCGACCTTAAGCTGACCCGCGCCTGCGCGCTTGCTTGGGAGCAGGCCGAGGCGGCAGGCATTGAGCGCGAGGCCTTTACGAGTGACTGGCACGACATCGTCACCGACCCCGCCGTCGACATCGTCGTCGAGCTCATCGGCGGCGAGCATCCCGCAACCGAGATCTTCACCACTGCCTTTGAGCACGGCAAGCACGTCGTCTCTGCCAACAAGGCCCTGCTGGGCCGTCACGTCGAGACGCTTGCCGAGAAGGCACGCGCGTGCGGCGTGCAGATTAAGTGCGAGGCCAGCTGCGGCGGCGGCATCCCCATCGTGAGCACGCTTGAGCATGACCTGGTGGGCAACAAGATCCTGACCATCGCCGGCATCCTTAACGGCACCACCAACTACATCCTGTCGCGCATGGACGCCGAGGGCGCCGATTACGCTGACGTGCTCGCCGACGCCCAGGCAAAGGGCTATGCCGAGGCCGACCCGTCCGCCGACGTCGACGGCTTCGATGCCGCCAGCAAGACGGCAATCCTCGCCTCCATCGGTTTTGGCACCCGCGTTACCACCGACGATGTGTACCAGCAGGGTATCCGTACCATCGGCGCCGAGGACATCGCCCAGGCCCGCGAGCTCGGCTACACCATTAAGCTGCTCGGCATCGCCCGCAATACCGACGCCGGCGTCGACGTCCGCGTGCATCCCACGCTGATCCCCGCCGACCACATGCTTGCCAAGGTCAACGGCGCCATGAACGCTGTCTACGTGGTAGGTGACGCCGTGGGCGAAACCATGTTCTACGGTGCCGGCGCAGGCTCCTTCCCCACCGCGAGCGCCGTCGTGGGCGACATCCTGTCGCTCTCCGAGCAGATCAGCCGCGGCGTGGCTCCGCTGCCCGAGATTGAGCCCTATGGTCACAACCTCGCCTTTAAGCCCATGGACGAGCTCCAGACCAAGTACTATGTGCGCCTGAAGGTCGCCGACCGCGTGGGCGCCCTGTCCGAGACGGTCGACATCTTTGCCAAGCACAACATCTCGATCTCGCTCATCAACCAGGTCGAGGACGGCAAGTCGGGCGTCAGCGATGCCTGCTCGGTCATCTTCCTGACGCACCGCGCGCTCGAGAAGGACGTCCAGGCTGCCGCCGCCGAGCTTGCCAGCGTCGACTGCGTGGCCGAGGTCGCCAACGTCCTGCGCATCGAGGACGTTGAGGCCTGGACCGAAGGCGTCATGGCCAACTAGTCCACTACTTCGAACCTCAACGAGGCCCAACGCAAAAGGCGCGCTGCCTGCATCAACCGCAGGCAGCGCGCCTTGTTCTGTTTGTAAGGGAAGCTGCGTCCCGGTATTTCAGCTCAGAACGGGGCGAAGCTTCCCTCAGGGCCTTCTTTCGGAAACTATGTCCCATTCTGGGCGCGGATTCTGGGACACGCTTTCCGTAACGGGCCTCTCGCGGAAAACGCGTCCCACTCTGGACGCCAATTCCGGGATGCATTTTCCGCGGCGGCGTTGGCTACCTGCCGTCGTCGTCCTCGGCTTCTTCTCTTGCATAGAGCTCCAACATGCGGCGGCGGTATTCGCGCACGGCGAGCTTGGCGCGCTCCAGGCGGCGACGCTCGCGCGGAGTCAGCTCGGACGGGTCGACCTCGTCTCCATAGGTCTTATCGGCAAGCAGGTGCGCCGCGTCCACGATGCGGGCATCGATGTGGCCGCTCGCCGCCTCGGCGGAAAGACGCTCGGCAATCGTATCGAGCGTAGGCAGGCCCTCGAATACGCGACCATGGCCATGCGAAGTCAGCAGCTCATGCTCGCGCGCGAGCAAGCTCGCTAGGTCGTGATGGGCGCGCAGGATGTCGAGCGCATCGGATGGATGCTCGGCAACCTCTGCCACGGCGGCGACCGGCGCGGCGTCGACCACGCGGTAAAAGAGCTGCGCGAGCAATGGCATCAAGAACACCGTAATGGCACCGGCGGCAACCATGACCGACGCAATATCTTGTGACAGCGCGCCCGCGTTGACGGCAACGCTCGTCACGGCAACGATGATCGGCAGGGCCGTGGTGCAGTACAGGGCCACGGTAATGCGACCATACGCCGACACATCACGCGTCGCAGGACAAATGCTCATAGAAATAAGTATGGGCACGGCACGAATAATCAACAACGCCACGATAAAGCCCACGAGCAGACCCGGGCGCGACGCCACGGCCGTCAGATCGATCTTTGCGCCCGATACGGTAAAGAATACCGGAATCAAAAAGCCGTAGGCCAGGCCATCAAGCTTGGTCTCGAGCGTATGGTTGCCCTCGGGGATGATGTAGCGCAAGACAAAGCCGGCGGCAAAAGAACCCAACACGATGTCGAGATCAAAGACAGCCGAGAACGCCACGAGCGTGACCAGGATGAGCACCGTCAGGCGCACGAAGGTCTGCGACGTGGTATCGGCGCGTTCCTCGACAAACGCAAAGAAGCGGCTGCCGACGCGCTTGGAGCGGCTCGGGACCACGGCCAGCAACACGCAGACCACCGCAAACAAGCCAAGGATTACGAGCGTTTGGATGCCGGTGCGGGCAGATAGCAGCACCGACATGGCAAGCACGGGACCGAGCTCGCCCCACGTGCCATACGCGAGGATCGAGTCGCCCACGCGCGTTCCGGCAAGTGAACGCTCACGCATGATGGGCACGAGCGTGCCGAGCGCCGTAGAAGTGAGGGCAAGCGTCACGGCGATACCGTCGAAATGACTGACCGAGAACCACGGGGTAAAGCGCACGGCAAGCCAGGCGATACCAAACGTGACGACCCACGTCGCCAAGCCGTAGCGCCCCTCGACGCCCGTGATGCTCTTGGGGTCGATCTCAAAGCCGGCAAGCAGGAACAAAAAGGCCAGGCCCAGCTCGGACACAAGCGAGACCTCGGCATCTACATGGATGACGCCGAGCATATGGGGTCCCAGCACCGCGCCGAGCACGAGCAAAAAGACCGTCTCGGGAACGGGTTTTCCGGGAATCGCCGAGGCGATAAAAGGACTCGCAAAGGCCACGAGTGCGATGATGGCGAGCGAAACGAATGCCATGTGATGCCTTTCTCTTGTTTGCGCTTCACTGTAGCACCCTCGCCGTCCTCAACGCGCCGCGAGCTGTCGTATCATAGTGAGGTTTACAAACATGTGGCTCAAGGCGACCGCAGGGCAGACCCCGCAAACCGACCGCTGCCGCATACCGTACCGTACGCCCAACCGATCAGGAAGGCAGGAACCAATGGTCTCTCGTATCTACGTGGAGAAGAAACCCGGGTTCGACGTCGAGGCTCAGCAGCTCAAGGGCGAGCTGACCGAAATTCTCGGCATCAAGGGCATCGAGGCCCTGAGGATCATCAACCGCTACGACGTCGAGGGCATCGACGAGGAGCTTTTCCGCTTCTGCGTGCCGACCGTCTTTAGCGAGCCCCAGGTCGATGTGACCTACGACGAACTCCCCGCAAGCGATGGCGCCGTCTTTGCCGTCGAATTCCTGCCTGGCCAGTTTGACCAGCGCGCCGACTCCGCCAGCGAGTGTGTGCAGCTCATCAGCCAGGGCGAGCGCCCCGCCGTGCGCTCCGCCAAGGTCTATATGATCTCGGGCGCTCTGGACGAGGCCGCCATCGATGCCATCAAGCACTACGTGGTGAACCCCGTCGAGGCACGCATCGCCTCGCTCGACCTGCCCGAGACGCTGTACATGGAGACCCCCGAGCCCCAGCCCGTCGAGGTGCTCGACGGCTTCCGCGAGCTCGACGAGGCCGGCCTTGCCGCCTTTATCGCCGATCGCGGCCTTGCCATGGACGAGGCAGACATCGCCTTCTGCCAGCAGTACTTCCGCGATGAGGACCGCGACCCCACCATCACCGAGATCCGCGTGATCGACACCTACTGGTCCGACCACTGCCGCCACACCACCTTCGGCACCGTCCTGGACGACGTGACGATCGACGACGCCGTGGTGCAGCAGGCCTTCGACCGCTACATGGAGATGCGCCACGAACTCGGCCGCGACGCCAAGCCCGTCTGCCTCATGGACATGGGCACCATCGGCGCCAAGTACCTTAAGAAGACCGGCGTCATGACCGATGTCGACGAGTCCGAGGAGATCAACGCCTGCACCGTCAAGGTGAAGGTCGATGTCGACGGCGAGGACCAGGACTGGCTGTTCCTGTTTAAGAACGAGACCCACAACCACCCGACCGAGATCGAGCCCTTCGGCGGTGCCGCCACCTGCGTGGGCGGCGCCATCCGCGACCCGCTCTCGGGCCGCAGCTACGTGTACCAGGCCATGCGTGTCACCGGCGCCGGTGACCCCACCGTCCCGGTTTCCGAGACGCTCGAGGGTAAGCTGCCGCAGCGCAAGCTCGTGACCACTGCCGCCGCCGGCTACTCCAGCTACGGCAACCAGATCGGCCTTGCCACCGGTCAGGTCAACGAACTCTATCACCCCGGTTACGTGGCCAAGCGCATGGAGGTTGGCGCCGTCGTGGGCGCTACCCCGGCAAACCACGTGCGTCGCGAGTGCCCCGCCCCCACCGACAAGATCATCCTGTTGGGCGGCCGCACCGGCCGTGACGGCATCGGCGGCGCCACCGGCTCCTCCAAGACCCAGAACACCGAGTCCATCGAGACCTCGGGCGCCGAGGTCCAGAAGGGCAACGCCCCGGTCGAGCGCAAGCTGCAGCGCCTCTTCCGCCTGTCTCTTATACACATCTGACGCTGCCGACGATCTTACGCGTGTAGATC